>CAYWBI010000360.1:0-1500 GCA_964456445.1 uncultured Calditrichaceae bacterium | reverse complement strand
ATCTTTGCAGAATGTAAAATGATAGTACAGAAAGTAAATCAGGGGCGTAGCCCTGGCATCTTAAATAAAAAATATGTCAGGTACATACACCCAATATGTATTTCCGGTAAAAGGGATAACGTCTCTTAAAGAAAAAGTTGGTAGTGTCAAAAATTTTATAAAAAAATGAAAAAAACATATTTTGTTGTTTCCTTTACAATGTTGTAAATATAGGTTTTTCTAAGGCATCGCAACGATAATGGATATAAATATTTGCGGATCTATACACAATCACAGGGGGGAGAGAAGGATAATTGCATGAAAGAATTGAAAACAATAAAGTTATGAAAATAATTATTAAAAACTTTTGACACTACCAAAAATTATTTTAGGGCCTAAATTTATAAAAACGCGGTGACGCATTACTACAATGGGGAATCTATAGTAAAAAACTACACGATAATTTTGGTAATCAAAAATGGAACCGTTAAAAACACATTGGAACCGCGCATACGAGGGCAAGAATATCCAAAAACTGGGGTGGTTTGAATCCCACCCGGGAAAATCCCTCGAGTTGATTGCCAAATGCGGGCTTGCTGCCAACGACGCAATTGTTGATGTTGGCAGCGGGGCCTCAACCCTAATCGACGCCCTTTTAAATTTGGGGTACCGGAACATCACCGCGCTTGATATTAGTGACAAGGCCCTGCTTGCCGCGCGTCAAAGGCTGGGCGGACAGACCAAACAAATTAACTGGCTTGTAGATGACCTGACCAATCCACGACATTTATCAGAAATGGAATCCCTTGCACTTTGGCATGACCGCGCGGTTTTGCATTTTTTGCTTGAAGATGCGCATCGGCAAATGTACCGGGAAACACTCCGTAATGTTTAAAACCGGGAGGTCATGCAATTATCGCCGCTTTTGCCATTGGCGGGGCTACAAAGTGCAGCGGACTGGATATTTATAATTACGACAGCAAATCATTGGCGGGCTTTCTTGGAGCGGACTTTGAATTGCGCGAACACTTTAACCATACCTATCATATGCCCTCCGGGGACGAGCGGTTGTACATATATACACATTTTATAAAAAAATAATCCCGCTAATTGATTGTTATAAATTTTCATTTTTGTATATATCTTCAGCTCAGTCAGATGATATTAACCGCGATCAGGATTTGTCCGGTAGATAAAAATTTATCTAAGAAAATAACTTTGGAAAAAGAACAGATAATGGTGTCTCGCATACTGTTTTTGAGATAAAAAGAAACATTATGCTTTATAAATTGGTTGGTTTTTTGAGCTTTTCTTTCTTTCCTTCGCAAACATCAGGGCCTTTGCGGCAGCAAGCACTGTTCATACAAACCGGTCCAATCAGTCACGGACATTTTGCGTATCAACTGCCCGACAAGCTCATAGGGTATGTCTTGAGGTTTTTTAAAGCGGATACAACTTTTACCCATATCTAGTATTTCGATTCATTAAAACATTTACAATTAAGCAATTTCGAGGTCAAAC
>CAYWBI010000359.1:0-1524 GCA_964456445.1 uncultured Calditrichaceae bacterium | reverse complement strand
GGCGGCGATTATTATGATTTCCATGTTTCGCCGGACGGCACGCTGACCGTTGCTATCGGAGACGCCACAGGCCATGGCATGAAAGCGGGAAGCATGGTTACAACCGCAAAAAGCCTTTTTGGAACGCACGCTTCAAAACCGGATATAGTATCAACTTTTACCGAGATTTCACGCGTAATAAAAGAAATGAAGTTCCATCAACTCTCCATGTGTTTGCTGATGCTTAAAATTAAAGGCAACAAATTGCAATTGTCTTCCGCCGCCATGCCACCGGTCTTGATCTACCGAAAAAGGGAACAGAAGATCGAAGAGATATTTTTAAAGGGAATGCCGCTGGGAACGATGAAAAACTTTCCGTATGTAGTTGAAGAAACCGCCCTGGAAACCGGGGACAACATTCTTCTTTTAAGCGATGGTCTGCCGGAACTTATGAATGAAGCCGACGAAATGTATGGTTATGATAGAATAAAAACAGAGTTCCAACAGGTTGGCGATAAGGGCCCAAAAGAAATAGTAGATCACCTGAGGAAGTCGGCATTAAGCTGGGGCAAGGGTCAAACCCCGGATGATGACGTTACATTTGTAGTAATAAAGATGAAGGCGTAATTTAACGTCCTCTGAAAAGTTTGCAAACAGATTAAATATTACACGCGATTAAAAAGTAAACTTCAAACACTCACAGAAAGAGGTAGGAATGGCGGAAGAAATTAAATTGAAGATGACGCTACCCAAGATACCCAATATAGAGCTCGTGGCGATAGAGGGTATGGACCGCATGGCCCGGCATATCGGCATAGCTGATGATAAAATCGGGGAAGCGCATGTGCTGGTCACCGAAGCCGTGATCAATGCCTTTGAGCATTCCGGTCAAAAAAGACCAATCGTCCGCGTTGAGTTTACAATGAACCAGGAAAAACTGATTATATTTGTACGCGACTATGGAAAAGGATTTAATCCCGAGGATATCGAGAAACCGGATATCACTAAAAAAATCGGTTCGACTCATAAACGTGGTTGGGGGCTCAAACTCATGGAATCCATGTCGGATGATTTTATGATCGAATCCGACGAACACGGCACAAAAATTACACTAACAAAACACTTGAAATAAACAGGGGCACACATGGAATCCGAATTCAAATTAGAAACCGAAGTAAAAAATGATATACTTATCATGCATACATCCGGCTATGTTAACAATACGGGCGGCGAAAAAATAGCCCAGGAATTTAGCCAGCATTTTGAAAAGGGCGTTAACAAAGTGATCATCGATCTGAAGCAAAGCAAGGTGGTAAACTCGATAGGCATCTCGTTTCTTATAGAAGTTATCGAAAAGCTAAATGAAAATAACGGCAAGCTAATCTTTACCAATCTTGAACCGGCCATCGACAAAACACTGACCATTATGGGCCTTTTCAGTTTTGCGGGCAAGGAAGAGACGGTTGAAAATGCCCTGAAGGCATTTAATTAAAAGGGCTCTACCGGGTTTTGTGTGGGTAAATACTTAGATAGAAAGAAAATTCA
>CAYWBI010000358.1:0-1533 GCA_964456445.1 uncultured Calditrichaceae bacterium | reverse complement strand
TGATCCAGTGTTTATCCTGGGCCTTGGCGCCTTTTGCTGTGGGGGCCAGGCCAAAATAGCTGCCGTTGTTCCAGGTCTTGCCGCCGTCAACGGATTTTTGGGCCACTATGCGATCGATCCAGTTGCCGTTTGATGGATTGGATAAGTGGAAAAAATAAAAGGCGCCGCTTGTATCAATCGTAACCGCAGGATCACCCCACACACCGTAAGTGGAAGATAACCGGCCTTGCTGCCAGCTTTTACCGGCGTCATCCGAATAATAATAATTGTTTAAATTCGCTCCGCCAACCATCCGGTTTGTGTCGTTTGGATCAATTATAATCGCGGTTTCGTTGGGGTTATTATCTTTGCTGATCAAAACATTCGTATGTTGAGCGCAAATAAAAATGGGCATAGCGATTAGGCACATCGCGTATGAAACAATACTTTTGCAAAGCATGGTCTTTCCTTAAATATTCTTGACGTATTAAATTTATTTCCTTTTACATCCGAAACTTTTGATGTATCCTACGAACAGTTATCGTGTCTAAATTCCGGTTTGACCTAAGTGCAATAAAATACGCCTAAAATCACATAATGCCAAACCACCAATATAAAAAAAACGCCGTTTACTCACTAAAGGATTTTATTTTCAATTAATGCCAAAGCAGAGTAAATTTTACCTTTGTAAGAAAATATAAACGGAGCAGGCATGAAATTGTTGGTTATCGGGCTGGGTGGCTTTATTGGAGCGATTCTACGCTATGGCGTTTCCGGTTGGGCATATAAAATTATTGGCGCCCGTATGCCATTTGGAACATTGGTTGTAAATATCCTTGGAAGTTTTATATTAGGCCTTTTTTTATTTCTGGCCGAAGGGCGATTTAACATTGGTCCCTTATGGCGGGGGTTCATTGCCATTGGCATGATGGGCGCCTTAACGACCTTTTCCACTTTTTCCTATGAAACGCTTGCCTTGCTTCAGGGCAATTTGTGGATACAGGCTTTTTTAAATATTTTGTTAAATGTGCTGCTTACCCTTCTTGCCGTTTGGGCAGGTATGGTGGTGGCCAAACTGATATAAGGAAAGCATCATGAAAATTGAAGGCAACGGAAAGTTATTACGGATTTTTATCGGTGAAGCCGATCATGTTGGCGGGCAATCTCTGGCCAAGGCAATTTTATTAAAAGCCCGCGAAATCGGGCTGGCCGGGGCAACGGTCATACGTGGGATTCAGGGATTTGGCGCGGGAAGCCGGGTTATCCACACAGCAAAAATTCTGCGGCTATCGGAAGATTTGCCAATCCTGATTGAATGCGTGGATACGGAGGAGCGTATTCGTATGGCCGTCAAAGAATTTGAAAAACTGATCGATGAAAGCGGTGCGGGTGTGTTGATGACGTTGGAGTATGCCGAGATTATCCGCTATCACCAATAGATAGCTTTGCTTTTTTTCTAAATCAAAAATCGTTGATTAATGATTGTTAAATGTCGATTCTTGGATATTGGATATTGGATATTGGATATTGGATATTGGATATTGGATATTGGAT
>CAYWBI010000357.1:0-1623 GCA_964456445.1 uncultured Calditrichaceae bacterium | reverse complement strand
TTTGACATAAAAGGGCTTGGTTTTAATATTTGACATTTTAACCGGACACTAATGATAGAAAATCATTTTCGGGATTCTGATTTGCTATATGCGGCAGTGTCCGTGCTTGCCTTCAATCCCGCTTCACCTAACACAAAATAGCTCAGCGATTTGCAGGAAGCAAGGCAAATTGGAGAATCTGTTTAATTACCTGCTTATACATGAAACGGGTATTTCTTTATTTTACACTCTTGAAAAAACTATTTGGAGACCGGTTTAATTGCCGGGTTCGATCGCTGATGATACAAAATATAATCCGAAGTTATGGAATAAATAGATAAAAAGGGCTGGCTCACTTCCCGGCAATATTAGCCAACCCTTTTAAAGATACCCTGATGGACATCCGTAACGGTTCAAATGTAAATATTTAAAAACCTATTGACGTTCAGCTAAAGAGTCGGCCACAACCAGCCAAATGTCCCGGCTGTCAATAAGCCATAAATAAGCCCGTCAAACATGGATTTAAGCGTAGCGCCCCAGCTTCGTTTGTACCAGATCGAATTCTGGGCCAGCGCCAGGGCGTACCCCACAAATGCGGTTGTGCCCGCAAAACGAAAGACGGAGAGATAGTGCGCCCCGGGCGGCAGGGCAATACCCGCAACATAACCGGCAAAGATGCCAACAACAAGAGAGTAAACAAACCATTGTAGTAATGGACCTCCCATTTTCGGCATACCGTTTTTCATCACAGTAATAAAACCTACCGGGCCCTTGTTTATTTTTTCGATATATTCCAGGCTGCGCCGTGTGTTTGAATCCGAGGCATACGGAAAAACATATTCGCCGGGCGGCACATTAATCGGACGCAGCGCATCCATAACGGCGTCTTCAGACGGTAGCTTGCTAAAATCATTGTTATGATAGCCAAGCAACATGTGGATAAGCGAGCTTGCAATAAAAACGATCACTGCCGACAGCAGTATCGGCAGCCATAAAGACATAAGTGAAACCATATCCCCTCCTCAATATTTATACGGGTTATTTGTACCAATTTTTAAAACACCGGTACCATTCCGGGAAAGATTATGAACTATACAATATAAAACCATGTCATTCAAGCCTAAGAGAGCACTCTGTTTGCGAGGTTGCCATAATGCCCAATAAGGATCATTAAGTTCCGCAGATCAGAATAGCGCAATCGTTAGTCGATGTTGGTTTTGGGTTGTGGTTGATCGATACCTCTTAGAACGCTCAATTGCCTCTGCTTTGATATACGAACAAGGAACACCGATTTTTGATTTTGGAACGGCACATTGCAGGCAGATCATAAATCTTCAATCGTTGATCGGTGTTGGTTTTGTGTTGTGCTCAAGTGCCCCCACCTTCAGTTGGGGACAGAACGCTGCAAAAATTCTATGGCTGTAGCCCAAAACATATCCCCGGTGGAAAAATTAATCAAATCCTTTCAGGGTTTTTTATTATTGCCACACTTTTGCCAGGGCGCTGCCCTTCGCTTTAATATTATTCCCCGTTGGGGAAAAGTGGAATCGTGCCAGTTCACAAGTCCTTGATATACGAACAAGGAACACCGATTTTTGATTTTGGAACGGGGCAATCATGACAGATCGAAAATCTTCAATCGTT
>CAYWBI010000356.1:0-1647 GCA_964456445.1 uncultured Calditrichaceae bacterium | reverse complement strand
CGATTTTATTCAATTGGGCTTTTTCCCAAATTACCTCTTTAAATTATCTAAATAGAGATGTATCGGACAATTATATTTGTAATCCCAATACAAATGAAATTTATCTTCATAATAAATTCACGCAACAAATTAATTCTTCGCAAAAGATAGCAACAAAAGTGAGCCCATTATTTTACCTGCACTTCTACGGCGGTATAGGTTTTTCATTTCTTTCATCTTCCAAAATCAAATCACTACTGGGAGGCGATTTTGGTATCGGTATAGGGCTTCCTACATGGTCATGGGGTCTTATTAGCGGATATAAGAACATTGTTCAAATAGAATATAATAACGGAATTTCTGATCATGATTTTAATAATAATAGCATAATTCCTGGCATCCCAAGTAAAGTAATTAAAATGGACTATAAAACAACAGATTGGCAGTTCAAACTAAATCCACTATTTTGGAAGATGAAGGACAACAAGGCATATTTTATAATTATCGGGACAGGAAATGTTAAGTGGCTTGATAAAAACCGTGATGGTTTCAACGGAACAAGTCAAATTATTGGTTTAGAATATGCTCAATTGAAAAAATTTGTTTCCTGGAGTGTAAGTCTTAAACGATATGGAATCACTTTCGAAAAAACAACATTATTTAATGTTCCTTTCGATTTAAAAACACAAGCAACAGATTATATTTTGGAGTTTAAGATTGGATTTGGGTATGGAATATAAATTAACATTTTGCTAACAAAACATGGCATCGAGGCGTAGCGCCCTTAGCGGGATCATGAACAGCTTAAGAAGACCGGCCAAGGCCTCTCTCCCCGGATAGCGGGGTTTTCGTCGCGCTGTTACAAAGGGGTGTTGAACCCGCCCTCTGCTTGTCTAATCCAAGCTACTGTCCCCATACCATTAAAAATCCCCTAACTTTGATAAAGGGGAGGAATGCTGCATTTAAAACAATCTTTAGACAAGTTAAGCAAAGAAGAAAAAGGTTGATTTTTTTGATGACGCTGTTTGTGCCTGCCCATCACTGCCATAAAAGCCCTTGTCACCGTTATTTTGTTCTACGGTAATTTGCTTTTGGGCTTCCTGTTCCATACGACCGGCTTCGGCTGCAACCAAACGGTCCTGGCCGGATGGATCGGCGGGGGCCAGCGCTGTACGGCGTATTTACCTGGCCTTTTCAATTGTGGCCTTAGGATTGCCGGCTACTTTGCCGGTGTCGATATGCACCGAACCTTCAACCGCATATTGCCGGCCATCGGGCCCGGTCTCAAGGCTGTATTTTGCCCCCCCCTGCACAAGATTGCCACCGGAGGATATATGCACCTGTTCATGACGGCGCACTTCCTGATCGCGCATCTTTAGCTTCTTAAGCTTTTGCTGATCTTCCTCGCTGGGCTGTATTTTTTTATTGTTATTTGGAGATTGTCGGATAGATATATAACTGCTAAGCCCTGTCTGGTTCTTCGGGGAAATGTGCATCCTGCCCATCCTTGGGTAAAAATTTTTAAACTGCTTTTGTATATCGGTGATAATCCCGCTTACTTTATCACTTGTCCATTGTAATTTTATAAAAATTTGTAACAGTTCAGCTGTGTCAAAAGTTTATTCGAATCAATGCTAATTATAGATAAATAACTGCAAAGACGCAAAG
>CAYWBI010000355.1:0-1653 GCA_964456445.1 uncultured Calditrichaceae bacterium | reverse complement strand
TTTTTTAGTTTCAATGTACACCAAATGAAGTATGTTGTCAATAAAAACAAATTAAAATTAAGAGCAGCCTGGAGGCATCCAACGACCTTATTTTGTTATATACTATTTTAAAATATATGTATAGCTTATCATTTAACCTTCTTATAAATCTCTCTGCCCATGTCCTGTATTTTAATTCCTTCAATGCGATCATTCATATCCCGAATAAAACTTAATGGAGCCGGCAGACCATCAGCAAAATAATGTGTTTCGTTGATTGCAATCAGATCCCACATTTTACTATAAATTTTGGCGGTTAATTTATTGTCATCAATTTGAATAGCAATGGTATCTTTTTTGAATAATTCACAGACATATACGCCGTCTATGTCTGTTGGTATTTTATGAATTGATGAATATGCGACAACGGGCTCTTTTTTGTTTTGATCACCCAATCCATGTTCCTTCCCGCAAACTTCGCAAAAGGTGGAAGGCACCCGGTTGAACACAATGTGTTTTATGGGATGGCTTGTCATTAAAGCCTGGTAAATTGCTTCCAAATCTTTATCCGTCAGATTGTTCTGTGCCAGCCAGGGCATTTTGTGGTGAAGTGTTCCGCCTTTGCCTGTTCTGATAACAGCGATAAAAGATTCCGCTGTCCAGCTTCCGATACCGGTCATGTCAGAGGTTATATTTGGAGCAAAAAAAGGCCCTCTTTTTCTACAAACTTTTGTCCACCGGCAAGAACTCCTGGATTATGCTTGCCCCAACTGGTGTGACAGTCAATGCAATCGCCTAGCTTAATGAGGTATTTACCCCTGCTGACAAGATCATTAAAATCAGGTTCTTTAAGTTCAATGTCCAGGATAGCAGCCTTTGATGACAGTTTTGCTTCGTGCCCCTTTTTTAGTTTTCTTTGCGGGACCTTGTTTTTCACAGCAGGGATTGTTCGTAAATATGTTACAACAGATGCTAAATCTTCTTTGGTTAACCTTCTGAATGATTCCCAGGGCATAGCCAAGCCCCTTCCATCGTGTCCTACGCCTTCTGTTATAGCCCGGACAATCATGTCATCTGAAAAATTTCCAATACCTGTTTCTTTATCGGGAGTAATATTAGATGCGTATAGCCACAGACTATCATTTCCCCACATTATATGTCCCGATCCTTTTTTAGATTCTATGGGTGGCCAGCCTACTTTTTGATTATCCCGCGGTGAGTGACAATTAAAACAATGTGTTGGACCTTCCACTAAATATTTTCCGCGTGCAATCCTTTTGGGTGTAGATTTATAAACCATATTAATCAGAGGACGTATTTGTTTCGCATGTAGAATAGAACCTTCTTTTAATTCTAATGATTCTTTTGAACATGAAACGGTAAGAATTGAGATAAAGATCATTAAAAGTGAAAAACGACCCTGTAAAATATTAAAAATAAATTGACTGTGTAAAAGATTATTCATTTGAAGATTCCATTTTATATTTAATCTCTATATATAGACGAAATAACCATTGTTATAATTTCAAAACATATAACGTTTAATATTTACCGGATTTTGCGTTGCAAAAACCTCCGGTTGCCAAATCATCGTAGCACGCAAAATTCCGCGTACAACATTTTGTTGGACTAAGCCGCTTTGCGGCAGATTTTAACTAATCCCGGTTTTATCGG
>CAYWBI010000354.1:0-1680 GCA_964456445.1 uncultured Calditrichaceae bacterium | reverse complement strand
GTTTGTTATAAACCCACAGATAAATCTGTGGGCTGCCTCTCGTCTGTAAAACCTGAAACTATATTCCGGAAAAACACTATTTACCCACAAGAATCCCAGTAGAACCATAAATTTTATAATAGTACCCGTTGCAACCTGTACAAAGGAACAGACAAAAACTCAAAAATCAACTCTAAACAAGCAACATCAACAGTGTCCGGTTAAAAAAGGATTGTATTAAGTAAGGCATCGCAAACTGTGATTCAAAAAGTTTTTATAAATTATTGGACTTCAAATTGCCCGGGCCATCTCAGATACATCTTCTATTTTTCACTTTATTAATCCCATGATATGCACTGTCCAATAAATTCTTTAGACAGGGAATTATGCCCTTTTTACCCAAATTGTGTATATTCAGCCTTCACCTAACAAACCCGAATACACAAATTGAACGTTTCTAAAAAAAACCTGCTTATCATTGCCGGCGAAGTGTCGGGCGATAGCCATGCGGCCTCCGTGGTCAAAGTCTTTCAATCCATAAACCCTGAGTATAGTTTGTGGGGCATCGGTGGTCACAGACTGGCCGAGTGTGGACAGGAGCAACTTTACCAAATTGACCAAATGGCCTTTCTTGGCATCGGCGAGGTTATTAAACATCTTCCGTTTATCCGTCGCGTACAAAACAACATTCTGCGTGAAGCGAGGGTACGCAAACCACAATGTGTGATCCTGGTGGATTATCCTGGCTTTAACCTGCGCATGGCCCGTTTCTTAAAAAAACTGGGCATCCCCGTACTTTATTATATAAGCCCGCAACTTTGGGCCTGGGGCCGGCATCGGGTAAAAAAGGTAAAAAAATATATCGATGAGCTTATTGTACTTTTTCCATTTGAAGAAAAATTTTACCGCCAACACGGTATTCCAGCCTTGTGCGCCGGCCATCCTCTGGTTGATAAGCTTTTACCCTATCTGCCAAAAAAAGACAAGAAACTTTCCAGAGGGAATATTACCCTGGGTTTATTACCCGGCAGCCGTAAAAATGAAGTGGCTTCTTTATTAAGCCGCATGGTCGCCACAGCACAGCTTCTTAAGCGCCAGGGCCGCGTTGACAGGGCAGAAATTGTAAAAGTGCCCCATCTTCCGCTGGAAAATTATAAAACGGCAATAGCAGGCTGTGAGGGTTTTATACAAATAAAAGAAGAAGATTTGACCACATGCCTGCCCCGGTATGATGCTGTGATGGTGGCATCCGGAACGGCAACCCTGGAATGTGGTTTTGTTGCCGTACCCATGCTGGTTGTTTACAGCGTAAATGCTCTCACTTACCGCCTCGGGAAAATGCTTATAAAGCTGGATTCCATCGGACTTGTAAATATAGTAGCCGAATCCATTGTTGCACCGGAACTGATCCAGGACGCTTTTACACCACAAGCTGCCGCCGAGACCCTGAGCCCCATGCTGGAACCGGAAGCAAATTATAAAATACGCAGGGAATTAAAGATTATAAGGACCAAACTTGGGAAACCGGGCGCCGACAGACGGGCGGCAATAGCCATAAATGATTTTTTAAAAGCAATAGATGCGGATGCCGTCCATGTTTAATTTAGAACTTGAACACGAAGATATTAATATTGCCGACCGTAGTTTTATCATCAGCCGTATAAAGAATCTTGACGCGCTTATTGACCAGGTGAGCGACGA
>CAYWBI010000353.1:0-1699 GCA_964456445.1 uncultured Calditrichaceae bacterium | reverse complement strand
AAGTTATTAAGTGTAAAGTCAAGCAAAAAGCGGCCTGTTTTGTATGCCGCTTTATTTGCACAATCTATTTTGTTCTTTGACATTTTATCCCATCTGTTGTATAATTACAGAACCCTATACAACAGAAGGGGAAACGTTGATCCCGCACACTTTGCTTTCTGCAAATTGGGACGGCTTTCCCTTTCTTTTTTTGTCTTGTCTGCGGGACACGGGCGCATCTTCGGCTACGGATTGATAACGCCGTTTTTTATTTTCCTGTTTTTTCCCGTCCGGACTTAGCGTGCGGAGTTTATTTCTGTTGCGTCTGTCAATTTGCGGATCAAAGGCTTTGTTGTTTTTTAACATTCCAAAAACAATGCGCAGTATTTTATGCATGCAGACGCCAAGGGCGGACATCTTGGATTTCCCCCTTTTAATATGATCAATAAAAACTTCCGTTATCAAGGGGTTATAGACAATAGCCGACCGTGCGGCCATAAACAGGATTTGCCTTGGCACGGCACGGCCTTTCTTGCTCATGTGGTAGCTTCCCGAACCGTCGCCGCTTACTTTATAAACGGGGTGCAGTCCAAAGTAAGAAGCCAAATGTTTGGCTGTTGGGAACCGTTCAATGGATACAATGTTGAGCACAAGGCCAATGGCGCTGTAGCTGCCGATCCCCGGAAAAGTCTCCAGCAATTTAACTTCCGGCAGATTGCAATGTTTTAGCATATGGCTTTTATGTTGCCCGATAAGTTGTTTTTGGCGGACGATTTGTTTCACCATAGTGTGGATAACAAATGAAGTGGTTTCATCAACGCTGCCTACATTGTGCCGGGCCTGTTCAATAAGGTCACCGGCGCGTTTATGCGAAATATAGCGGATAGAAGCCACCGTTTTTTGCTGCGCCCGGGCCAGTTTATCCGCCGATGGGTATTTCAGCAGCAACTGCAACATCCAGTGGGGCAGGCCATTCCTGCAATAGCGCACAACAAAGGGCATGGATGTATAAAGCAAAATGCTCAACTGGTTCAACAGCTGTGTTTGTTGTTTTTTAAGCATTTCGATAAAGTTATATTGTTTGCGCAAAGCAACATAAGGGCCGTCCATATTAAACTTGACCTTTTCGGGACAGGCAATCATATACTCGGCGATTAAACGGGCGCTGATGGCACCGGGCCCATTACGCTGCATGGAGGCCCTGTGCAATGCATTGGGGCCAATCGGGTCAATACGGGCGGCACGGAGGCTCATATGACCGTTTAGGCGATAAAGCATATTGAGCCAATTGTTTTCCTGGTCGCCGGTGCTTTCAACGGCGGCAAATATAACGGCACCGGGCTGCTTGTCAATAAATCCATTGAGCATTTTGATTAATTTCCTGTGACCGTCAAAAGTATCATCCAATTGAAAAACATCTTCACAGATGTTCTTTTTATGGTCCAGGAGAATAAAACCGGCATACCCTTTACTGACGTCGATACCTAAAAAATAATCTGACATAAGCATATCTCCATACTTGTTTAACTAAAAACCAGACATCATCAGCCTTGTTAAAAATATACGGCTTCAAGAGGGCCAGGTTATTAACCGGTTTTTATCTGGCAGATGGGAGAAACTTTGCGACGGTCCCGAAGACCATGACGCTTACTTCCTACCTGCCAGAATTACGCCGGTTTTAAAAAAACAAGCAAGTAAATTTAATTAAAATCTTTTAACT
>CAYWBI010000352.1:0-1708 GCA_964456445.1 uncultured Calditrichaceae bacterium | reverse complement strand
ATAAACATTGAAGTCAAAATTTAGAACACAAAGCGTCATTTAGCTGAATAGTTACTAAAAAAGACTGTTTAGATGCAGGTTCAGCGAGATACGATGGATATTTCCCAGTTCGTTTTCGAAGGCGGTGAATGCATAGTCTATGGAAATTTTATTCAGGTTCAGCCCAATACCGGCATTAAGTCTCAACAAATCATCCATCCCCGCGCGTATTTGCAGTACCTTTTTATAATCAAGTTCCAAACCGGCGGCAGCATCCATGCTTATGGCACCAAGATGGGTTTGTGCACTCCGTGCCCTGTTTTCCGCAAGAAAGATAAGTTCGGCGACCGGTGTCAGGGTTAACCCACTTTCGAAGACCGGATACATATAGGCTGCGCCGAGACGCGCCGATGGTGTGATAAACTGGGTCTGATTTGTGCTCCATGCCATCATGGTGCCCACAACATCTTTTAAAACCAGCCCTGCCCTAAAATTGTCTTTTTTGTATTTTACGCCGGCGTCGAATCCCAACCCTGTAGCACTGGCACTGCCAAAATCCCGGTAAATCAATTTAACAGATACACCTAAGGCAAGATCGTTCATATAGCGACGGGCATAGGCCATTTGCAAAACATAATCCCCCGTGCTGAACAATTTAATCTTTGATTCATCAATACTGATCAGTTCCAGTGTCCGGGAATCAAAAATGCCGGCATTAACGGAATTTTTGATATCATTCACCGTTAAATAATAAAGTGAAATACCGATCGTTTCGTTTTCTGAATAGGGATGAGAAAAAGCAATAAAATTATTTTGGATGCTGCTTATAAATTGTTTGCTATGCATAAACTGCATCTGCATACCCCTTGCTTCCAGCAAGCCGGCAGGATTCCAATAAATGGCCGAAACATCGCTCACAAGCGCGGAATATGCCCCACCAAGAGCGGTGCCCCGCCCCCCTACACCCAAATTTAGAAAGGACCCTGCATACTTCTTAAATCCACTTGCGGAAAGCGCTGAAGACAGAAACAGAAGCGTAAAAGCAACTAAAAGTGTTTTCTTCATATATACTATACCAGATTCAGGATTATCCCGTTACCCCATAAAGAGCAAAAAAGTTCCGCTTATTAGGGGGATCAATAGATTGTCATTTATTTTTAATGGTAACAATTCCGTAACCGCCGCCAGCAAAGCCGCACTTAACCCGGATATGGAAAGGCCCATCAGAATCCAGCTTATAAAAACGGCTGTAAAAAAAAAAGTCAAAAATCCTTCCCATGTTTTACCCCAAATTTTATGGCGTCCAAATAACTTACCTGCTAATGCGGCCATCGTATCGGATACGGTAAGAAATAATAAAACAGTTACGGCAATTTTTGCCGGAAACAAAAAAATACTTAACCAAAAAGCCAATAAGAGCATAGTAGCGCCATTTGGAGTATTGCCGGTTTCCTCCGCACGCAACAAGGTAGTAAAAAACTTTTCATAAATTTGTTTTATTTTGGTCACATTAATGCGTGCGATTTCAGTGAGAATGGCGAAGATAAACAATCCGCCGGTCAATGCCAAAAACAAATCCCTTTGGGGCCAGTAGAAATAGGCTATGGGAACGATCGATGTAAAAAGGTGAATGGTTTTTCGTTTCCATTCATCTTTTAGCGAAAGGGATGCCATTTCTATTTTAAATTCCTTCTACATTTGTGAAAGCAATAAAGATTTAGATTCTAGT
>CAYWBI010000351.1:0-1735 GCA_964456445.1 uncultured Calditrichaceae bacterium | reverse complement strand
ACCTAATCTGAGCGATTCTTTGTTTTTATAAAAACCTTTTGGGTATTTAAGATATTGTATTTAAATTGTTTATAGCACACAAACAATAAACAAACCCGCAACCCAAAAGGTTAGAACGAATATGAGCATAAATGCCACTACTACGCAACCGAAAATTTCAAAAATCGAAGTCACCAACGATGTTATTTCAGCCCGAGGCGGCCTTACCCTGTTTTTACGTTATCTGGAAAACACAAAGGTCTTTGAGCTGATTGAGCATCATCTCGGTAAAATGAAAGGCTCTAAAAAAGGTATAACCACCCGTGAATTTTTAATCCAGTTTATGTCTTTCATTATGGACGGTTCCCATACATCCATCAGCTATTTTGATCAATTAAAAGCAGATGATGTCCACGCCGCTCTTTTGGAAACGGAGCCAGAGCGCTTAGCCTCTTCCCATCAAATCAAACGCTTCTTTAGGCGGTTTGTACAAACAAATAAAGGAAAACATTTATTCAGGGAAATTATTGCAGAATTATTTTTGTGGCGTTTAGACCTTGAAGAGCCAGAATATATCATTTTAGGCATTGATACAATGGTACTCGATAACGATGATGCAAAAAAGCGCGAGGGCGTTGAACATACGTACAAAAACAAAAATGGATTCCAGCCGCTTCATATCACCTGGGGATCATTCCTGATAGACGTTATCTTCCGCAAAGGCAGCGCACATTCCAATCACGGCAATGATTTTATCGAGTCGGTCGAACGCATCGTAACGCTTATCCGGGAAAGGTACTCAAAGGATATTCCCATTATCCTGGTAGCGGACAGCGGTTTTTTTGACCAAAAGGCCTTTAACTTTTTTGAAAAAAAGCTTAAAATCAATTACATAGTTAGCGGAAAATTCTATGCTGATTTATGGGACACTATAAATAAGATTCCTAAAAAGAGCTTTAACAGATATGAACGCAATGGATTTTGGAAGTACGTAGAACTTGGCTGGCAATACGCTTCCTGGGGCAGAATGCGGCGCGCTGTTTTTACTTCGCTTGTGGCCGAAGACAATGGACAGACAAAGCTGGATTTTATGCGCGTCAATTCAATTATCATTACAAATCTCGGAATGGATGAAAAACTCAACAAGCAACTGCAGGACGCGGGTATCGGGCATTTTACGGATATTGAACAGGTTATCCGCATCAGCCACAGCCGGGGCAAAGACGAACTGGTGCACCGCAGTATTAAAGAACTGGCCACAAAAGAGCAGCTTCCTTTTAGAAACTTTGAAATGAACAGCGCGCATTACTATCTGCAGGTTATCACCCACATTATGTTCGAATCGTATAAACGTGATATTACGGATGAGGTAATCCCTGTAACAAGTTATCCGAATACCTTTCGCCGCAGGCTGATAGATTTTGCGGTGAAAATCGTAAGCCACAGCGGACAATTAACAATGAAAGTCCGGGAATTTATAATGAACAGTTTAAAGCTGGATGAACTATGGGAGCGGTGTCAGTCGCCGCCGCAAATAACCTTTGCATAGGCCGGAAGTATAAAGACTTCACTGGGGAAGGTGCGTCCAATTTAGAATCAAACCGCTCATTTTATTCAAAAATGAGTCAATCTAAAATATCTGGCAGCATTAAATCTTAAATCCGGCCTATTTGCTGTGGGTGTGTGATAGAATTTTTTAAAATTAACTGAAAAGTGAGTAAAGGCGAACGGAATTTTAACAATCGCTCAGATTAGG
>CAYWBI010000350.1:0-1770 GCA_964456445.1 uncultured Calditrichaceae bacterium | reverse complement strand
ACGCGGGGACAAGCTTTGGCCAGTCAAAAAGTAAAGTTCTTTTTTCTTGAATGTCATTTATGCAATTTTAACCGGACACTAATGGAAAAACATAAAGTTCTGCGGGATAACCCACTTGTGAACCTTTAACAGACTTAACGTCTTGATTAAATTGTTTAATGGCAGGGATGTAGATTTAGCGTTTCATTTGCTGTAAAAACCCACTGGGTTCCCGCTATCATTAATATACGATAGATAAAATGCATCGCCGGTTTATCATCAAATTTTACATAGAAACATATTACATTTTATCGCTATTTTAACAATCATCAATTTTAAACTGAATTATTTTAACTAAACTCACAAATTTTGTATCTTTCAGATCAACCTAATCTGAGATTATAAAATCTGTTGATTTTTATCCCGTTTGAAAGGGATAAATTTCGTATAATTTGTTTTGCAAAGATTTATTGTCTTTTCCGGAATAATACCTGACCTATGTATTTTACTTACCCCAATGTATTGACCGTTCTCAGAATCATAATCACGCCTTTTTTTATTTACTATTTTTTGTCCCAGGCCCCGGACGCACGTTTGCTCGCGGCCATGCTGTTTTTTCTGGCGTCGTTTACCGATTGGCTTGATGGCAAGCTGGCCCGCAAACTAAACCTGACTACCCGTATCGGTCAATTTCTGGACCCGGTGGCAGATAAAGTCCTGGTCTCCAGTGCACTGCTCTCATTGGCGTATTTAAACTACATGTACCTGTGGATGGTGTTGCTGATTATCGGTCGTGACATCTTAATAACCGCTTTACGCATGTATGCCCTGCATCATGGAAAGGTGATCATCACCACCACCTTTGCCAAATGGAAGACCTTTGCTCAAATGGGATTTGTTTTTGTCATGATTCTCTATCTCGCCATCCCGTCCCTGCCCGACATCCGCTTAGCATATTCCTGGTCCGATTGGCTGCGCTGGCCTACTATTTCCGCTTTTATCGTTGTTATTTTAACCACTGCCAGCGGTATCCATTATCTTGTTTATAACCGGATTCATGTGATCGAAATCTTCCGGCGTATCATCCGTTCATTCTCTCGTTAAGGTATTTTATGGATATCGGAATAAAGGTCCGTCTATTTATCTGTACATTTGCCGGTGTTGGTTTTTTCCCGAAAGCGCCGGGCACTGCCGCCTCGTTTGCTGCCATACTCATCCTGTATTTTTTCCCGATGCCCCTGACAGGCATAGCCGTTTTGATGCTCATCCTTTTTTTGGCGGGGCTTATGGCAATTCCGGGGGTGGAAGCGCGCTATGGAACCGATCCAGGGCTGATTGTGATCGATGAAGTGATCGGACAATGGGTATCGTTACTGTTTTTGCCCCATACGGTATGGATACTTGCCTTAGCCTTTGTGCTTTTTCGCATCTTCGATATTTTTAAACCCCTTGGTATTGATGCGCTGCAAAAATTGCCCGGCGCTTACGGCGTTTTATTGGATGATATCCTGGCCGGCTTCTATAGTTTTATACTGATACAACTGCTCCTGTTGGTTATGTAAATACTTTCCTATAATCTTTGATTAAACGATAACAAAATAAGCCGGGTTTTTAATCGGACCCGATGCACCATTTCATCCATGCAGGATATGAAGATTCTCTTTTGCACTGTTGTAGAATTCTGTCCGATCCATTATATTTATCTCTGCTTATTAAAGAAGCCAAGGTAATGTCACAAGTTATATGAAAAAATGAAAATTGAAAATTATCATCTCTTCCATGTGACATCGA
>CAYWBI010000349.1:0-1784 GCA_964456445.1 uncultured Calditrichaceae bacterium | reverse complement strand
AGCGGGACGGATTTGCCCATACAGGATATTTGGGGAGCAAAAGAACCTGGCAGGAATCAATACAAAATATTAGCCATTGCCTCACATCTGTATTCAGCTGATAAGAGTACCGTTTTAGAAATATCAGGTACCAAGACGGCAACGCTCAAGACAGATGGCTTGCCATATTCCATAACTTCTGTTTGGAGTACAAAAGGAATGAAATGGTATATTTGTGGAGATGGTTTCTATCAAAACAATTTAAAGGATCAGTCCTGGCAAAGTGTGGCCAATATACCGTTGGTCTTTCAGGAATGCATACGTGGCGATAATTTCAATAATATTTTTATTGTTGGCCATATTGGTTTATTGGTTCATTGGAACGGTCTTTCATGGAAAGATATTAGTCAGGGATCAAATGTCTATCTATCGGCGGCAACAAAAAATGATCTTGTTGTCGCAGTAGGCTATACACGTTCGGGTTTTGTAATTGGCGCAGCTCATATTTTAATGGGTAAAAGAAAATAGGGAAGGAGGAAAGCATTTAGCGCCTTGGTTATATATCTTCGTAATGTAAACCTTGTTATACACAAAGTACAGAAAGGATCAAAATGAAAAAGTTATTTATTGTAGCTTTCTTGATAATCGAATCTTTTTCTTTTTTCGTTTATGCCCAAAACAGCAACTATTCAGCAAAGATAGAAGTGATGGACGATTGGTATTTGTCACCAGAAAATTATAAGGCAACATTTAAGGCGGAAATTTATTTAAATGGAAACCTGATCCCTGCTGATAATTCTTATTTTTATGAGTGGCATTTGTATGAATCTGTCAATAATAGATGGACCATTTCATCGGGGTATGGCAAAAATGAAGCATGGATTGAAACGCAAACAGGTGATTTTATTAAAGCGTATGTAGTTATTTCTGGAACTGATTTTGGAAATATCACATCACCAACTGTATTCCCATATACATTGTCAGAACAACCGCATTCTGTTGGCTTTAATGCTATTTCTTCAAGTGGAGGAACCCTTAACAATTATATTACACCACAACATTGGAGATTTACCGTAAATAAATGGAATAATTTTAATACTTATTTAAATTTAAATAAGTATGAAAAATTAAAATTTTACCCGGCATATGTGCAAGCGGTAAATCAGAAATTTAATCATTGGTTTTCCGATGAAACGGATGTTTCAAATTATAAGGATTTTTTCATTACAAGCGCAACAAACGAAATAGATGCCCAGTTTGGTAATTCCACGGGAAACGCTACCATAAGCATTGTATTAAAAGACGGACATGCAGTTCCCAATACCATGACTATCTCTATCAAAGACCCTTGGTTGATTAATGTAGATGATCCAGCCTTTTACACAGCGCCTTATGGATATCATAACCTTGGTTTAAATGCCCCGTTTACACCGATTACCTCACCATTGAATTTAAGCTACAGTTCAAAATTTCAGGGCGTGTTTTTAGGGCAAGGCTACAATCAAGGTAACTGGGCCGCCCCCTACTACTCCGTCGAGGCCTTGTCCAGCCAAAATGTGTCCGCCCACGGCGAGCAGATAACTTACTACTTTCAGGGCTGGGGCGGCACGGATGTGCAGTACCAGTCGCCGGACAACCTGGAAACGCCGGTGGTGTTCAACGCGGCCAACGCCGTTGCCGAGGCGCGCTATAAGGGGCATTTGGCCAGCAGCACATCGGCGGCCACAGGGAAAACATTTTACCGCCAAGGCGCCAAGCTATTATGTTAAAAAGTTATGAAATAAAAGGGCCCCCTTCTTACTTTA
>CAYWBI010000348.1:0-1885 GCA_964456445.1 uncultured Calditrichaceae bacterium | reverse complement strand
AGGGGATGTGAAATTTTATAGATTAAAATACGGTCTTGCCACGCACATAAATAGTTGGCCGTGATTTCGGTGTATCCCCGGAAAATTAACTTATTTGGCTCAAGAATCTTATATATTGAACGAAATTTGTAACTGAGGTATGGCAAGGAAGATATGGATTTTGTACATTTTAGAGGTTTAGGGAAAGAACCCATCTGTTTATAAATAATACTATATTCTAAAATGATTTACCCCAGCCCAAAAATTAAGTAAAACGTCACTATAAGATTTAGAGGAGATCATGCTTCGCAAAACCATCCGCATAAAGAATGCATCGCAGGAGGATATTTATCTCGATTTACGGCATAGGGAAGATGCACATCAAAACCCTGTAGTTGTAATAATTCATGGTTTTAAAGGATTTAAAGATTGGGGATTTTTCCCCGAACTCAGCGAACGGCTGGCTCTGGCAGGCTATATAGTGGTAACCCCAAATCTTTCACGCAACGGGATTGGCTATGATTATCATACCTTTCAAAATCTGGATAAATTTGCTCAGGACACGCATAGCCATGAGTTGGATGATATTCGCATGGTGATTAAACACATTCAGGATGGCAAAATCGCGCGTAACACGGCAGATATTTCCCGATTGGCGTTACTGGGCCACAGCCGTGGCGGTGGATCGGCCGTTTTACTGGCGGCGGAACTTGGCGATCAGGTTGCAACATTAGTTACCTGGGCGGCAGTGGATTCCTTTTATCGATATAGTCCGGAGCAAATCGCCCAATGGGAAAAGAATGGTTTTATAGAGATTGAAAACAGCCGCACAAAACAAATGATGCGTATCAATAAAACGTTTTGGGATGACTTAAGTAAAAACAAAAAGAAATTTGATATCCTTGCTGCGGCACAAAAATTAGAGAACCCGGCCCTATTTGTTCACGGGAAAAATGACGTGAGCGTGGATCCTTCCGAGGCAGAAAACCTGCATGAAAAATGTGCTTCTTATGTAAAACGCTTGGAACTGATCGAAGAAGCCGGCCACACCTTTAACATTAAGCACCCCATGGAAAAGTCCGACCCGGCGTTTGACACTGCCTGTGACATTACCGAAAACTGGTTGGACAATTATTTGAATATATAGCAAGGTTTTCTTTTAATATATTAACATCGATACGAGATTAAATTTTCTATGCCCTATGCCGTATGCTTAATATCTTTGTTACATAGCACAACGTTGTTAACACCGGCAGATTCCCACCCCATGGGGTTAACAATGACATTTCAAAGTAGTTGTGCAAGCATCACAGAAAAAGCCGGAAAAAGATTTATAAAATTTAAATATGGAAGCATTTGAACAGAATTTTAGAACAAGATGTTTTTAGTTCAAAAAGACGGCATTTAATATGACAATGATTTTATCCTTATTGCTTTTTACCATATTTATTATACTTGGAATAATTCATGTTTATTGGGCTATTGGCGGGCACTGGGCTTTTGATATAGCCTTACCTACAAATGAGAAGGGGAAAAAGGTTTTAAATCCGCGAAAATTTGACAGCGCCGTAGTTGGATTGGCGTTAACCATCTTTGGGCTTTTCTATTTGCAAATATCCGGTTTAATCAGCTTTTGTTTTTTCGATTGGATGATCGTTTATGGCCGTTGGATTATTCCGTCAATTTTCATTTTAAGGGCCGTCGGAGAGTTCAGGTATGTGGGCCTTTTTAAAAAAATAAAACAGACAGAATTCGGGAAATTATACACGGTGTTCTTTTCCCCACTATGCCTTGGAATTGGAATGATAGGGTTGGCAATAAATATAATGAAATGAAAACAGGTGGTAAAGGCCTAACCCGGACAAGCCGGAACCAAAAAGGTGATTTTTATTTTTAGCCATGAATA
>CAYWBI010000347.1:0-1893 GCA_964456445.1 uncultured Calditrichaceae bacterium | reverse complement strand
ATGTCCCGGAGGCCATTTAAGTGGATTTCGCTCATTTTCAATCGGGAAGCATTCAGGTTCCAGAATAGGCCAAATCTATTTCCACACAAAAACCAGTAGAGCTAAAAAAGTAAATAATAATTTACCTACATTCAATTAATATTTACTTCTTACTTATGGTTTTGAATTGGAAACAAGGCATGTGTATCGTTGTTGTTCTTATCTCTCCGATCTGGCGGTATAAGAAAAACGGCTTGTATTTTGTTACGATTCAGCCATATCAAAATTTGAAGCGAATCAATTATACTTACAGACATATAGCGCTTAATAAATATTTGATCATAAAGAAAAGGGCCTCCGCGAAATCATTCAATCCGTACCAATCCGTGATGCCGGCTATGATGAACGGGGAAATATTTCTTTTGGGCGCCAAATAGTTTGATTCACGGATTAGCTGGATGAAAAGACTGCACGGATTAATTTTTAGCTGATCCGGATGGTGCAAGTCCCTTAGGTGTGGGGTGGTAAGTAGCCCGATTCTTAACACAACCATCACCCTGGAAGGATTGTACGGAAGGGGATATGTTTTATCGCCGCCTACTCGATTGGCGGTTTGTTGTTTTCGAATTCGTCGTATGCTGTTTCTTTTTTACCGTTTTTCATTAGTCATTTTCTTCGTAGTAATATGAATAGTCAATCCCTTTCATATACATTTCGCGGTCGTCTATTTTGGGCGTAAGCGCTTTTTCCAAAAGTGCTTTCAGATCACTACTCTTGGTTGGACTTAGCATCATTGCGTTCATGTAATCAGCCTTGCTTATTTTACTCCAATCAACGCATTTTTTGAGACGCTTTTTTAGTATCATATCCAACCATATTCTTGCGCTTCTGCCATTACCTTCCATAAAAGGATGGGCAATGTTCATTTCTATATATTTGTTTACGATTTCGTCAAACGTTGTTTCGGGCATTGTTTCTATTTGCTTTAAAGTGTCGCCTAAGAAGTGTGATACGGCAAATTGAAAACCACCCTTTGAAATATTTTTTTTTCTGATTTGTCCCGCAAAATCATACAATCCGCCAAACAAATAAGCGTGTATTTGTTGCAAACCTTTCGTTGTGCCAACTTCTATGCCGTTGATAAAAGAACTTTCAAACATTGCATATGCTTTTATTTTACTTTTTCCGTCGATACTTTCATCACTGTAGGTAAACCATTCAATAAATCGGTTTGCTTTTTTGCCGGGGAACTCTTTACCCAATGCAATAATGCCGTTGTAATCCAACATGTCGGTTAGACGCCTTTTGCCATCCGGTGCAGTGATTTTGAACTGGGTAGTGGCACTAACCACTTGGCTGTTTTCTTTTTTCAGCTTGGCTTTGAGATACTTCCAATAGTTACGGGTTTTGTTGTAATCATTTTGATCGGTAAGCACGGCAACAAGGTCCAATACGGAGAACCACCATTTGGCATTTTCTTCGTCCCAAACAGCACGCACCTTGCGATCATCAAAAAAACGTATGGATATTTTTGCATTACTCATAATTAAAATATTGGTTATTCCATCACTCTAAATTTTCCTGCCCAAAATTAAGATAATTTCTATCTTGTAATTACGGTCTATTGTGCTACAATGACGCCAACGGTTTTGTGTATGCCCGGTAAGGATTTTATAAACGAAGGTACACAGATCTTCCGCAGGGTGCAAATAGCTTATGTGCGGGTTGGCAAACCGCCTGGCCCGTCTGAACAATAATGAAGGGTCTCGTGGTACGGGCGCACCGGTGAGTCATTTAGCTCATCGGCCTTCTATTCGATTGGAGCCAGTGCTATCTTTTATAAATCAAATTAATTTCTAATAATTCTCTTCCTATTTGTTGAATACCCGCCAGTATTTTTTCAGTCTGGTTTTC
>CAYWBI010000346.1:0-1924 GCA_964456445.1 uncultured Calditrichaceae bacterium | reverse complement strand
TTAAATAAAAACATCATTTAGCTGCCTTCTCTATCAGAAGGCAGCTTTTTTTTGATAATTCCTGTTTGAATTTATATACCTTCCGGTTTAGCTTTTCAACTAAACCTAAATAAAGGATTTGTATGCGGCTTTTTTTCTGGATTTGTACGCTGATTGTTTCCCAGATATTATATGCACAGGATCAAATCGTTATTTTTAGCGATAGTCCGGATGGTAATGAATATTATGATGCATCCTATGGGTTTTTCAATTCGCCCAGTCAGCTTACATTAGCAGGTCCATCGAACAATAAATTCCCCGTTGAAAACGCCCACGCTTTTGAAGGACAGCATAGTTTAAGCTTGCAATGGACTTCCGGATCTGGTGGTGACTGGGGTATGGCTGTTGCAGCAAAGGGATGGACAGCCTATGATTATACGCAATATGACTCGATTACATATAAAATTAACGCCCCCACAGCCGTGCCACAATCCGCTTTGCCGGATTTGGCAATAGAAGACCAGATGAACGTAAAAAGCGGAAGAGTTTGGCTGGGAGATTATTTAGATACTGTGGATGCTGATCCTGCCACCTGGCAGACGATATCTATCCCAATAGCTGCTATTCCACAAGGATCGGCGGATTTTTCCAAAATTAAAACCATTTATCATTTTCAAAAAAACGAAGATGGCCTGGAATATACCTTCTGGCTGGATGATGTTCGAGTGATTAAAAAGGGTAGCAGTGGCATTTCTGACCAGAAGCCACCAGTAAATGTACTGGCTGTGGCTCAGGACAGCCGTGTAGATTTACATTGGGACAAAGTTTTAAATCCTGATATAAAAGGTGTTAGTGTCTATCGTTCTGCGAATCAAGACACGGGTTATACGCGCATTTTTACCGGCATATATGATTACAATATTTATAGCGATTTCATCGGCAGTAATGGAAATGTGTATTTCTACTATATAAAAGGGATAGATCAATATAATTTGGAAACCGTCAGTTCGGATACCGTACAGGCTACCCCCTTTGCCATGACTGATGATGAACTACTGACTTCTGTCCAGGAAGCGACTTTTCGCTATTTTTATGATTTTGCCCATCCGGTCAGCGGTATGGCCCGCGAGCGTAACCGCTCTGGGAACACGGTTACTACCGGGGGCAGCGGGTTCGGCTTGATGACCCTGATTGCCGGTGCAGAGCGTGGATTTGCCGGCCGGGACAATGTGGCCTCTTTGGTTTTAAAAATACTAAAATTTATGCAAAATTCCGTCACCCGTTATCATGGGGCCTGGGCACACTGGATTAACGGCGAGACGGGTCAAACCATCCCCTTTAGCCAATATGATGATGGCGGCGATTTGGTAGAGACCGCTTTTTTCATCCAAGGTGTATTGACGGCGCGTCAGTATTTTGGCCGGGACAATCAAACCGAAGCCGAAATTCGCGCAATTGGTACGACACTTTGGGAAGAAGTGGACTGGAACTGGTACCGCAAAGACCCTCCTGAAAATGTTTTATACTGGCATTGGTCGCCTAACTACGGCTGGAAGATGAACATGCAAATACGGGGTTATATGGAAGCAATGATGGTGTATCTGCTGGCCATTGCTTCGCCTACGCACCCGGTTCCAGCAGCTTTGTATGAAAATGGCTGGGCCGGCAACGCCAGTTATGTAAACGGCAAAACATTTTACGGCTACAAACAATGGGTTGGCTATGATAAGGGTGGGCCGCTTTTTTTTACGCACTATTCATTTTTGGGGTTCGACCCGCGGGATAAGGCAGACCAATTCTGTAACTATTTTGATAACAACCGGAACATATCCCTTATCAATCGCGCCTATTGCGCGGATAATCCTCATAATTATAGCGGATACAGCGCGCTTGCCTGGGGTTTAACGGCCAGCGATGATCCATGGGGATATCAGGCACATTCGCC
>CAYWBI010000345.1:0-1948 GCA_964456445.1 uncultured Calditrichaceae bacterium | reverse complement strand
AATTTGATTGAGTTGGTTCTTTTTCATATAAAGTTCGGTAAGTTTTTCGGGTGTAAGCCCGGCAAGCTGACATTTACTGACCCAAAAATGCAGTTCATCGATCAACTCCATCTGCACATGCGGCCAGTCGATGCTATCTTTATCTTTCCACCATTTCCAGGGGAGATCGTCTTCCATCTCCATGGATTCGTGCATTTGCGCGCGGTTGTAATTTAGAAGCCATTCCACACGCGAGGCAATGGTTTCTTTGTCGGTATTTTCCGGATCACAAAGTGCGTCATAATCCTGAGCATGGCGTTCTTTTAAAATACGCTTGTTTAACTCATACTGCTTCTCAAAAATAACTTGTAGTAAATCCATATAGCTCCTTAATAGTTTAATGCGTCAATATCCCCGGCGCCCTCACGCAGGATCAACGGTTCATCGGATGTAAAATCAACGATTGTTGATGGATTGTTGAATAAAACGCCCGCATCTAAAATTAAATCAATATCGTGGCCGAATTGAGCTAAAATTTCTCGGGGGTCCGTGTGGAATTCATTTTCGCCCATGGGGACACTGGTGCTTAAAATTGGATGACCAAGTACATTTACCAGTTCTGTGGCCAATGGGGCCAATGGGATACGGATGCCCACGGTTTTACGTTTATGAAACATAATTTTCGGTACTTCTTTGGTTGCATTTAATACAAATGTGTATGGCCCTGGGGTAACACGGCGCATTATTTTATATGCAAAATCCGGAACCAGTGCATAAGTGGAGATATCTTTTAAATCCGAGAGGATAAAGCTGAGTGGCTTACCGGCAGACGCTTTTTTAATCCGCAAAACCCGTTCCATGGCTTTTTTATTATAGGGATCAATTCCAATGCCATAAATGGTATCCGTAGGATAGACAATGATGCCGCCCCTTCTGAGTATTTCTGCCGCGTATTTTATTGTTCGGGCGGCGGGTGTGTCCGGATAGGATGCGATTATTTCTGCTTCCATGCGCTTACTTTTCCAAGTTGTTTAGGAATGCCTTGTCTGATGACCGTTACTATATGCATAAACAAATTTCCGAATAATGTGGATATGTATCAAATTTTTACAGCTTCGGGTGTTTATTAACTTTAATCCCGGAAAAGGATATCTTGTTAAAAACCGTATGCATGGGGTTTACCCGTCATCAAATAGCAATCTGGTTCTTTGGTACGGTATTTGATTATAAAAGATTTAATGATCTATAATTAAAAAAATGAGCCGGATGTTTTAAATTTTAGCCACGAGGATGCCATGAAATCAAACCGTCATCTTATAAACATGTTGCTTTGTTTAATCATAATCATTGGTGGGAAAAATGTCTTTGCTCTGGCAATCCCTCAAATCGGCAGTCCGGCACCTGTTATCAAGCTTATGGATCTGCAGAGCGGAAAATCATTTTCTGTAAATGATCTTAGGGGCAAGGTGGCATTGTTCAATTTTGTTTCGGCCTGGTGCCCTTCCTGTAAAGAGGCACAAAGGTCCCTGGTGGGATTGGCGGATAAATACCGTGGCCTTGAACTAATTACAATTTCGCTGGATGAAGATAGCAGCGGTTTTGTGGATTCACTGAATAAGGAAAATCCCGGAATACATTTTGTATCTGATAAATCCGATACGATAACCAAGGCCTTTGCCGTACCTGTTTTACCGACAATATATCTAATCGATCAATATGGGAAAATCCGTTATATCCTGCCCGGTTATAAACCCGAAGCCCTGAAGAAACTGGATTTTTTTTTACGGGGCCTGGTGGATTGACGCCCATTTCTTAACAAAAAGCTTTTATACCGATATTTTTCGGCATACAACCCGGTCCCCTCCACTGCTCCCGGATTGGCCGGGTTGCCGAAAAATAATTCGCAGTAAAATCAAATATGTTTTCAATATGGCTCTACTGGGTTTTGTGTGGGTAAATACTTAGATAG
>CAYWBI010000344.1:0-1960 GCA_964456445.1 uncultured Calditrichaceae bacterium | reverse complement strand
CTTGGAAGCCTTATCGGAAATATCATCATAGATGGTAACGGTCCCTTGCGAAACAGGACAGGAATCCTGGCCCTGGACGTCATAAACCTCAATTGTAATATCATAAGAACCTTCCTGGTCCATAATGGGCACATTATAATCCCCCCCGCCTTTTTTGGGCCAGTCGCTCACTATTATAACGGGTGGTGTCCGGTAAACAAAATCATTTTGGCGGTCTGTCCAGGTCAAATCCACAGTGTCCGCGCTAAAATATTGCAGAACGACCGGCGCCAACAATTCCGGATCGGAAATATCAACGCTTAACAGCTCAATCATATAAGGCTGGGCCGGAAGCATTATACTAAAGTTTCCACTGTTATCGGTTTGAATTGTATCTTTAAAGCAGCCGGCATTATTAGCAAGAGAGGACAGGATTATTTTTGCTGATCCGATAATCGAGCCACAAACGCCACTGAATTTACCATGTAGCAGGTGACGGGTGGTATCGGAAAATTGAACGTCTAGTACACTTTTTTCAACATTGACCCGGCTATGCGCCGGTTTAAAGTGATGTGCGCTGGAATCAGTGCCATACATTGGCCTAAGATCATAAGTCCCCGGTTGGTCAATGGTAATCTTAAATTCTCCTGAACCATCTGAAAAAACCCCACTGGGTTTATCGTCCAGGAAGATCGCTACCCCGGCTGCGGCACACGAGGTTCCCGCATATTTAATTTTTCCAATAATGGTTAGCGCCGTGGTGTCTATAAAATTAACAGACTTATGAAGCGGCGCTTCCACCGACATATCGATGCTTTTGTCTCCAGGGTCAAAATGATGTCCCCATTTGGATGGGGCCACTCCAAACTGCGTATTTTGTCCATAATATAAATTTTCGATACTATATGTGCCGGAAGCGTCACTGTATAAATTCCCCTGTACAGGACTGACATCGCTGGAATATTCCGCGCCATAAATCCGGGCGTGATGGCCGCTTTTTTTAGCATAATCCCCCGTGATTCCCATTGGGGTCCGATCGGGCAGATCATCAAAACTATAATAGGAAATCAGACTTCCTTCATCCCCTTTTAATTTATGGTACCTATCATTGGCAATATCTTCGGGTGTGCGTACTTTGTTCCAAATACGGACTTCATCAAGAAGCCCGCTAAATGCCTGATTGGGATCGAACCCACCACCTACCACATCCTGATCCTGGCCTAAAACCAACGCGCCGCTTTGTGGAATTGCTTTCATGGCCTCAAGCGCACCACTAAAAACGATGCGGCCGTCTTTTAAGATGGTCAATTCACCATCTTGCATGCTTTGCCAGGTTACAGCAATATGATGCCACTGACCGTCGTTCACTGAAACATTTGTATTGCCTGTATTTACATTTCGGATATAAATATTCAGGTTGGCGGGATTGACTATTAAAAATCCATTTGTAAATTGAGAAGAAGCGAAAGAGAATATCCCCGTACCTCCGCTATCTTCGGTTTTTATCCAAAAAGAAACCGTGATGGTTTTATCAGGAAAAGCATCATACGGGTTCAGGATCACAAAATCACTATTCCCGGCAAATTGCATACTGGACCCCAAATAGCCTTTAGGCGAATTGATATCGATTTTCACGCTGTCCACACCGCTGCCAAATAAGGTTTGAACACTACCTGCCAGTTTTCCGTTTGCCTGGCGCCAGCCCAATTGACTTGATTTGGGCGACTCGTACCCCCAGGCGGTGTTATTATAACCCATCACGGAATAGGTATGGATTTTTCCCGGTATGGGCTCATAATCATAATATGCCCTGGCGCCAACGGCGGTTGAATCGATGACCAGGCCATCGCGCAGTATTTTATAACCATCGGAACGGGTACTGCTACCTTTCCAGCTTACTTTAGAACGGTTTGTATATTGCCCGTTGGAAACCTTTACGCCATACGGCCGGGCAAGCAGATCAAAAATATATACAGCTCCT
>CAYWBI010000343.1:0-1966 GCA_964456445.1 uncultured Calditrichaceae bacterium | reverse complement strand
CCCGATCGCGTTTTCGACACCGCCCTTCTGCCAGGGGGAGTAGGTGTCACAGAAGTTGAACGTTTGCCCGATTTTGACAAAGAACTTTATACCACCGTCCGGGATGAGGCTTTTGCGCGTGTAAAAACCGTCGATGCTGGACTTATCGCCGGTAGCGATATCGATGAAGGGGCCATAAGCGCCTCGCTGCGTAATTGTGAAACGCTTGATAAAAAAGGCGTTATCGATATCACCCAACAAGATATTTTTGACCTTGACGGATTGGAAAACCGCACGATTGTTTGTAACCCACCCTATGGCATTCGCCTGCAACACGGGGCTGATTTGAGCGGGTTTTATAAACGGTTTGGTGATTTTTTAAAACAACGTTGTAAAGGCAGCACGGCCTATGTCTATTTTGGCGAACGGGAATATATCAAAAAAATGGGGTTACGGGCAAGTTGGAAAAAAGAACTTTCCAATGGCGGGCTTGATGGACGGTTGGTACGCTACGATATGTATTGATTGATGTATGGGAAGGCCTTCAAGGGATCGGGATTTTATTGTTCCGGTTCATTAGGACGAAAAAACCGTAAAATCATTCCGGGATTGTAAATGAATAGCGCCGCAGGTGCAGCTTGTCCGGTAATTAACGATGGAAATACATTTTATCCGACAAGCGGATTAAAAAATTAAAACGCCGCTATCGGCCAGCAGTTTGCGCAGTTCAGGGGGCAGTCCAAAAAACTCGTCCATATAACGGTTCAACTGGTCAATGGTTTTATCTGAAAGCAACAGCATCATTTCATCCATGGCCTGGTTGCTGATTAAAAATGGGGCGCCGCCGACCACCATGCGATCGCCGATACATTGACAGGCAATTTGGTATTCATGCAGATTTTCCACCGGCGTTCCCTTTATAAGACAATTGGACAACCAGTCCTTCAGCTCAAACATGCCGCTCCCGGTCATTTCCTGCATCAGGTTAAAACGCCCCATGATATCCGTGTTTTCAGCAAAATAATTCTGTATGGCCTGTGTGGATTCCGTGGAATAGGTGGCGCTCATAGCCTGGTGACATTCGCTGCAAACCGCATATTCAAATATAACCTGATCACTTTTATATTCGGGATAGCGTTTGATGGCCTTTTCGACAAAATATCCAATGTCGTTTTCGAGCAGATAACGGCCACAGGCGATGCAATGATCGATGGGCGCATGGGTTTCCGAGCTGTAAAACTCAGAAGGGATTTCGATGCTGAAGGTGGATTGTGACATAAAAACAAGATTGTTGGTTTTACCTTATTTGTTTGCCGGTCGTTGGCAGGGTGCTAAAAAATATTTGATAGCGACCCAACTTGGCTTGCATAAGTTTAACACGCTATGGGTTTATACTCAAGTGCTGTTTTGGTGTATAAGTGGTTTTTTCCCTGTTTGGCAAAAACGTTTTTATTAGACGAAGTTTATTGTCCTTCTTATATTGTTGCGTTATTGTTTAAAAAGACTTAAAACATGACTGATTTTACAATTCCCAATACGGGAGATATTGTTATTTTTGAAGAACTTGAGAATATCCATTTTAAAGTGGGAGTTATTATTAAAGGTGGAATGGGTGTTGTCTATCAATTGCTTCCAATTGGAAATTTATTTAAAACAAAAGCAGCTAAAACATTCTTAAGAAATGTGGATAAATACATATTTAAAAAAGAAGCTGAAAACTAGTTTCTTTTAGGTGAGCACCCAAATATTGCTAAGCCACTTTGGTATGGTGTTTGGAATACTAAGCCATGTATTCTGATGGAATGGTATGAAAAAAGTTTAATGATTATGTCCTTAGCTCCGCAAAAGTAATAGTATAAGTGTTTGCACAAGCACCAATCAGGTTAACAAACATATTGTTTTCCATAAAACGCCTGTTAAAACGATAACAATGGGGGTGTAAGCTTTTTTGTGTAAACAAAAAAGCCCTGTTTGGTTCTGGAAGAAC
>CAYWBI010000342.1:0-2002 GCA_964456445.1 uncultured Calditrichaceae bacterium | reverse complement strand
CAATTATTTTGTGACAGTCCTTTAATACTTTTAATGGATATTTTTTATGTTTTTAATGGTCGGGAGCATACATGCTTTGTGTACATTGCGAAATTTGTGCTTCTTGATTGGCATTGTATAAGCTGTTTTGTAAATTAACAGAAATAATGATATCAGAAAATACACACACTTTTATAAACTTTAAAAAAAACAAAAACTAAAGCTTACAAACCCGGATGGAATTGTGTTAAACAACGAAAAACTTCAAACCATTTTAAAGACCATGTATCAAAAAGGGGCAGATGGTGATACCATTAAAGCATTGTATCGTTATTTGGTGACCGCTGACCAGGAAAACCTGTTGGCCATAAACCCAAATTTACTTGCTGTAAAATTAGACATCGGCCAACAGGAAATCATTGATCTCATTATTTTTGGTGTTGTAGATGGCTTATTTGAAATGAGTTGGGAAATGGCCTGTCCCCATTGTGGCAATATTGCCGAACATACACATCATGTGGATGAATTAAATGCCATGAGCCACTGTGACAGTTGTAAAGTGGATTTTGATAATTTTGCCGATGAAAACATTTTGATCAGCATTTCGGTGATGGCCAATTTGTTTGAGGGTACCGCGCCCCAGCCTGTGTCGTTTCGCGTACTGGACAAACGGGTACAACCTCTAAACGCGCTTGACTTGATCGGTTCGCCCATGTACCGGCGCTATTTTTCCAACGAAATCCCGTCCATAGACCAGTCCATTAAAATCCGTTCGGTAACGGTTTTGTTTACCGACCTGATCCATTCCACAGCCCTATACAGTTCCGTGGGTGATATCAATGCCTACGCCTTTGTACGGGATCATTTCGAGAATTTGTTTAAACAAATCACAACCAATGCCAGCGGAATAATAAAAACCATCGGGGATGCAATTATGGCCATCTTTAAAGAACCGGTGGATGCCGTAAAAACAGCTTTTATTCTAAAGCAGGAAGTAACGGATTTACTTTTAAAAAATAAACTTGATGAAAAGTCCTATGGACTTAGAGTGGGAATTAGTAACGGCACCGCCCTAATTGTAAATATGAACAACAGCCTGGATTTATTTGGCACGACCGTAAACCTTGCTGCACGGATTGTAAACCTTGCGGAAAAGGATTCCATCGCCGTGACCGAAGATATCTTTAAAAATACAGCCATAAAGGAATATCTGACAACCGGGAATATTGGCAATCAAAATGTTCAGGAAAAGCTAAAGGGCATACCCGGCGTAAGCAAAGTGTATCTGCTTAGTGCGAAAAAGCAATGGTTCTCATAACTTTTAGGTTAGCAAGCTATGCATCAGAAAAACCCCTGGAAAACGCTGAACAGTCGTGAAATTTATAAAAACGCCTGGATTCGTTTACGCGAGGATAAAGTTATAACACCCGCCGGAACCGATGGCATATACAGTGTTGTCGAAACCAAACCCGCTATTGGTATCGTGCCATTAACAGTTGATTTAGAAACCTATCTTGTTGGCCAGTACCGCTATTCTTTAAAAACCTTTTCATGGGAAATACCCGAAGGGGGCGGGCTCGATGGCGAAACTACTCTGGACGGGGCCAAACGGGAGTTGCACGAAGAGACCGGATTGCGGGCGCATAGCTGGACTTTTTTGGGCGAGATGTTTACCAGTAATTGTTTTACCGATGAGATTGGTTATATATATCTGGCCGAAGGGCTCGAGCAGCAGAAGGCGCAACCCGATGATACCGAAGTTTTGGAAATCAAAAAACTGCCCTTTATAGATGCCTGGGCCATGGTATTAAGTGGCGAGATAATGGATTCCCTGGCCGTCATCGGACTGATGCGCGTCTTTCATTATCTCCAGGAGCACTCACGCATATAATAAATAATCTAATGTTAGGTGCGCAATGCTACCAATGAAATTTAAGGTTACAAGATGATAAAATTTAAATATTTTAATGATTATGTCCTTAGCTCAGTAAAATAGTCTTTAACATATTAATATTCATTGACA
>CAYWBI010000341.1:0-2048 GCA_964456445.1 uncultured Calditrichaceae bacterium | reverse complement strand
TTCTTTAACCGTTTGGCATTGCCCTCATTTCTTAAATTCCCAAAAACGAAATATCCTTTACTGAGTAGATATTTGGTCATCGCGTATCCGATTCCCGACGATACGCCTGTTATAAGCACACTTTTCATATCAGACACCATCAAATTTGATTGCTAAATAGAGGGATAATATAGGTTTTCATGAGGATCGCAATAATCGAACCGGTGATAGCCGCGCCTAAAGCTTTTTTTGCTTTAAGGGGCTTGTCCTTTCTGTTTTTTATGTATAGAAACACGCCGATAGGCGGGACGATATTGCAAACTATTTCCATTGGCTTGCCTAATATGTCGTTCATACTTTTCCTTTGTCCGTTATTTTGCGCCATCAATAATATTGATAGACAGCTTTCCTTTGGTATGTCCCTTTGCCAGGTGCTTAAATGCTTTTACCGCATCTTCGAAAGCAAAGCTTTTTTCAATCACAGCCTGTAATTTATTTATTTCAAACAATGAAGTAATTTCTTCCAAATGCCCACTCTTGGGTTGCATGAACACAAAATCGTATTTTGCTTTTTTTTCCCTCATCAACTTTTTTATCTTGCCCGGTTTTAAAGAGTATATAAAAGAAATAAATTTCGGCAGTCCTAATTCCTTTGCCACAAAAGTATTCATTTCCGCAGGAAGCAAGCTTACAACTTTAGCGGATATCTTTATGGTTTTAAAGGCGTCAAAGGAATATTGTCCGCCAAGTGTGTCATAAACAATATCTAAATCCCTGCAGATATCCAGATAATTTTCCGTTGTATAATCAATCACTGAGTCGGCCCCCAAACTCGTAACCAAATTGACATTGAGTTTGCTGGTGGTAGTATATATATAAGCACCTTTTACTTTTGCATACTGAAGCGCAAAAGTACCAATACCACCGGAACCCGCATGAATCAATATTCTGTCACCATTTTTAATTCCTCCAATCCTGTTAAATGCCTGGACCGTGGTCATCCCTACAACCGGTAATGTGGAAGCTTCTTCAAAACTTGCATTGACAGGTTTTTTGGCTATGGCAGACGGGTCGGCTTTACAGTACGCGGCCAAGGCGCTATGCGAAACGCCGTACACTTCATCGCCTGTTTTAAAATTATCGACATCTTTCCCAACCGCCACAAGGACGCCACTAAAATCACTCCCTGTTTGCGCTGGGAATTTTAGTTTCTCTGATTTTCTTAATTCGCCTAAAACGGTCTTATAATCATGTGGGTTGATGCTGGCAAAATGTACCTTAACAAGTACTTCCCCCTCTGTAATTCTTGGGATGTCAATTTCCCTGAATTGTAGATTTTCTTCAAACGGGCCATAGCCTGTTTGCAGGAGCGCTTTCATGGTTCACCTCTGTTTTTTTTTTGAGTACAAGGATAACAACAGCGGAAATAAAAAACCTTTCCAATCTTGCTGAATATTGAAAAGATCGGTTGTGGAGGTATAAGTATATTCTGTACTGTTCTTTTTGTCTATATGACAGGGATAAAAATTTCGGTAAGTAAATTTTCAGGCAAGATTTGCTTCTTATCGTTGAGGTATTGATTAAAAATTGGTTCTTCCCTTAGCCGTATCTTAGTTTTGATAATATAATCCCGGAATATCTGATCATATACATCCCCTATAAATTGATAATCACCTTTATATAAAAAACTGAGATGTTTTCCACCTGCTATATATTTTACGGGATACCCGGAAATTTTTGTTTCTTCATCTATACTAAGGCACGCATCATAGCGCAGATGTTGTTTTAAGGTAATTGAGGGATCATCCCAATGAACCCCAAAACGCCTTGTCGTCTCTCTTAAGATATTGTTTTCAACAGCAAACAACATTAATTCTTCCCAAACTTCACTAATCTCATTCGGGCCAACCCGTCCTCGCGAAGGTACGTAAACTACTTTATGCCGTTGGACAATTTTCTCCTGGACAATAAAATCAAAATCCGTTTTATACGTATTTGTTTTTATTGTTTCAAACGAATGTTTAGGGTGTTTGCGAAATTGAGAGGGGGAAACCCCAAAATGCTTTTTA
>CAYWBI010000340.1:0-2053 GCA_964456445.1 uncultured Calditrichaceae bacterium | reverse complement strand
AGATTGATGCTCTTTTTTCAACTATTTACCCATAGATTTACCAAGAGAACCAAAATTAAAAGGAGTAGCTCATGCGTCTGTTTTCCCTAAAGATTTTAAGCCTTATGTTTGCCCTGCTATTTTTAGCGGGCGGCTGCAAGATGCAATCCTACCAGGGCAACAGCGCCTATCTTGACAGTTCCGGGATGCCGGACCAGCTGAGCGGCGGTGAACGTATGATCCCCATCCATACGCCCCGTGGCGATTTTAAGGTGTGGACCAAACGGGTGGGCAACAATCCGCGTATAAAGGTTCTGTTGCTGCATGGCGGCCCGGGGGCCAATCATACCTATTTCACCTGTGCCGATTCCTATCTGCCCGCCGCCGGGATTGAATATTACTACTACGATCAGTTGGGGTCCTGGTTTAGCGATCAGCCGAAGGACACCTCGTTGTGGAACATTCCCCGTTTTGTGGAAGAGGTGGAGCAGGTGCGGCAGGCCCTGCATCTGGATAAAGATAATTTTTACCTGCTGGGGCATTCCTGGGGCGGCATTTTGGCCATGGAGTATGCGCTTAAATATCAACAGCATCTCAGGGGCCTGATCATTTCCAATATGATGTCTTCCATCCCGGCCTATATGGATTATGCAAATCAGGTTTTGGGGCCGCAGCTCGACCCGCTTGTGCTAAAGGAAATCCGGGCCCTCGAAGCCAAAGAAGATTATGCCAATCCCCGTTACATGGCGCTTATCGAAAAATATTACTATCCCGAGCATGTGTTGCGCCTGCCGTTGGCCGATTGGCCCGCGCCGGTGCAGCGCTCCTTTGCCCACACCAACCAGCAAATTTATGTGATGATGCAGGGCCCCAGCGAGTTTGGCGTGGCCGGTGATGCCACTTTAAAAAACTGGGACCGCTCGGCGGCGCTTAAAAACATCACCGTCCCCACGCTGGTGATCGGCGCCGGACATGACACGATGGACCCCCAACACATGGAATGGATGGCCGGTCAGTTGAAACACGGGCGATATTTGTTCTGCCCCAATGGTGGCCACATGGCCATGTATGATGATCAGCAAACTTACTTTAGCGGGGTTGTCCGGTTTTTAAAAGATGTGGATGGCGGCGCATATCGATAAAATGTTTTTAAATATCCAACGAGTCGGCCGGACTTTTGATTTTATTGATCGATCGGGAGGAAACGTGGGTATAAATTTGCGTGGTTTCCAGGCGAACATGTCCCAGCAATTCCTGAATAAAACGGATATCGGTACCATCGTCCAAAAGATGGGTGGCAAAACTGTGGCGCAGGGTATGCACCGAGGCCTTTTTGCGGATACCGGCTTTTTTTAAAGCCTGCTTCATTATACTCTGCACACTTTTATCGGAATAGCGGCCGCCTTTTACGCCTTCGATGAGATAGTCTTTGGGCTGGTATTTTTTGTAGTATCCCCGCAATATTGGCAGCAGTTTTTCCGATAACGCCACATAACGGTCTTTTTTCCCTTTGGCCTGGCGTATATGTATTTTAAGCCGGGTGGAATCAATATCGCTAATTTTTAAATTTAACAGTTCCCCAAGGCGCAGCCCTGCGGAGTAGATAAGCAACAGAATGGTTTTATGTTTGATATTGCCGGTAACCTTTATCAGTTTTTGCACTTCATCTTTGGATAAGACGACAGGCAAGGTTTGCGGACGTTTCATTTTGATGTTTAAAGATTTTGGTACGGGTTTTTCAAGTACATTTAAATACAAAAAACGAATAGAGGCAATATGCTGTTTCATGGCTGAATAAGAATAGTTTTTTGTATTTTTACAATGATACAAATAGTCTTCAATCACCTGCTCAGAAACGTCTTTTATCTTTGCTGTTGAGACATAGTCAAGAAAGAGCATTAAAGCGGATGTATAACTTTGGATGGTTTGTATAGAGTAATTCGCAATGGTTAGTTTTTTTGTAAACCTGCTAAGTATGATTTGTTTTCTCATTTTTGTAAGGCTATATTTCGTGCTAAACGATACTAAAAATAACATATATCCGCGCTAAACGCAATACGTTTAGCGGGATGTT
>CAYWBI010000339.1:0-2062 GCA_964456445.1 uncultured Calditrichaceae bacterium | reverse complement strand
AAAGTAAGAAGGGGGCCCTTTTATTTCATTAACTTTTTAACATAATAGCTTTGTGGTTATTTATTAAGCGTTATTTACCTGTACTTATCATTGATTCGCATTAACTTTTGAATCAGCTGAACAGTTACGACACGTTTATAAAAAGGCCCGGAACTTCCGGGCCCGTTACCGATGACTCTAATTTTTTGACGCACAATCGAGGCATACCTTTTTATCTCCTACCACGCGCCCGTAGCGCTCAACAACCATTTCGCCGCAGTCGTCACAAACAAATCCGGCAAAGCTGTGCGGCGGTTCCTGATGGTCATAATCAAAAACTTCGGAAATGCTCATAATAGCGTCGTCCGGCGCGTTCATAACTTTTACCACCAATGGTTCAACCAGCTCATCGGGCACCTGAGTCGGCGGAACACCTTTTTCACGATATTCCTTAAAGAACGGGGTTTCCTTGGTGGCCAGCATGGCTTCGGCCTTTGGTGTAACACGTACGGCACGTTTTGTTTTTTTATCGATCAGCATAACGGCCCATTTTCCCTTATGTGTTTTTTTGATGTTGCCTTTGCCCATGGTGCAGCCGGTGATTACCTGAACGCCGTCGGCAAAACATGTTGCACAGTGATCATCGCCAAGGTCCAGCAGGGCCAGCAGGGCAGAATCGCCCGTACGTTCAACGCCAAGGGCATTCATCGCGGCGGCGGCAACACGCAGTCCGTTTGGCATGGCCGGACATTTATGTCCGTGAAATTTTTGGCCGAATTCGAGCCAGTCTTTTGGGTTAACCATTTTTTCCTCCTTAGGAATTAAAGAACAGTTGTAGTTGAAGTACAGACTGATAGTATGTTTTCTGATGATCGGTCTGTACCCGGTTGTCGAACATCAGTTTAAAATTATGTTGATTGAAATAATGGCTGTAAACCACAATATACCAGGGTTTATCGATCGTCGAAGGCAGCAGGTCCGTGTACTGTTCCTCCGAAAGCGCCAGGTTGTCTGTATCGGTGAAATCGTAATCCGTTAAAACGTACCAGCCCCGGGCCTCGGAACGGTCGAGCCGTGTATTAAGATATTCTGTTTGCAAATGCCAGCTCCCGGCTTTCAGCCGTAGTTCCAGGCCATAACGACGGTCGATTCCGGAGAATAATTGATTCTTGCCACTGATACGGTCATAGGCTGTGCCAGAGGTTTTACGGTAAACCGCTGATCCGCCGGTGTGAATATGCAGACTGCCGATTGAAAAAGAAAGCAGGGTGCGATTGGTGAACATATAATCACGGTCGGTTTTGGGACGGTAGTTAAAGCCCTTGCCGTTATAGACGCCCAGCCAGGTTTTAAACCAGCCATTACCGGGACTGAACAGGGTTTCCACACCGATGTCCCGTCCCAGGGTTTGTGAAGCGGGGATGAGCGCATCGACCACTTTTGCCCGTTCGCTGATCGGCAGATAGGCATCCGGTTGAGACCATTCCAGGCTAAATTTTGGGACAAACTGTCCGGCCTTAAAGGTGAAGGAACCGGTTGTATATTGCATGAACACATCCTGTAATACCAGTTGACCCACACTGCCCCAACGGAAAAGGGTTTGCGCCTTAAAGGTCAGGCCCTCGACGGGCGTGTTGCCTTTTACCCAAAATTTGGTCCGGCGCATTTCAAAACCGTCCGCATTATCGGAATAAAATCCGCGCACCTGTGTGTATGCGTTCCATTTTATCAGGGGCGTAGCTTGGGCCCGTCGGCATTGCGCCTGTGCATTGCTTGAGTTTAATCCTGTTAAAAAGAGCAGGGCGATCAGAGCGATCGTTTGTTTCATAAGAAAACTCCTATGGATAGCTTGATAGCAACGGCAAATAATACCACGGCATAAAGCGATTTGACCCATTTGGGTTTGGCCTTACCGGACATGAACATACCGCCAAGCTGTGAACCGATGATCACTGCCACAACAACGATCAACGTGATGGTCCAGTCAAAATGCCCTTCGGCTACATGGCCGAGATAGCCGGAGAAGGATGAAAAGGTAACCACGAAGGCCGTTGTAGCCGCGGCTTCCTTGGTGCGGTAACCC
>CAYWBI010000338.1:0-2072 GCA_964456445.1 uncultured Calditrichaceae bacterium | reverse complement strand
AAATGATTTATTTTTACAACAATTAGCGGAATTTAAAACAGAGATACATTATTTAAGCAACGTTAAACATATATTCAAAGATAATTCTTTTCATATCGATACCAATAAGGGCCTTTATAAATGTGAAAGCCTGGTAATTGCCAGCGGCGGGCTGCCCATTCCCAAAATCGGCGCCACGGGTTTTGGGCACCGTGTTGCCAGACAGTTTGGTCTGCCGGTAACCGATCTGGCCCCGGCGCTTGTCCCGCTTATCTACAATCAGCAAATAAAAGAAGCCTTTATGACCCTGAGCGGAATATCGCTTCCTGTTACCGTTTCGTGCAATCATAGCTCTTTTACCAATAAGATGTTGTTTACCCACCGCGGGATGAGCGGTCCGGCGATTTTACAAATTTCATCCTATTGGAAGCCCGGCGACAGCCTGAATATTGACCTGCTTCCGGGCGTCAACTTTACCGGGAGGATACAACAGGCAAACCCTCTGCTGCAATCGGATAATCTTTTGGCGGAGTTTCTGCCCCGTCGTTTGGCAAAAACCTGGTCAGCCCGCTTCTTTCCCGCAAAAAGTATCAAAAGCCTGAACAGCGCGGGAAAAGAACTGCTGGGTGAAAAGCTGCATAACTGGCAGATAGTTCCCGGGGGTACGGAGGGCTATCGAACGGCAGAGGTCACCCGCGGCGGGGTGGACACCAATGCCCTTTCATCCAAAACGATGGCAAGCCGTGCGGTTGAAGGGTTGTTCTTTGTCGGCGAAGTGATGGATGTGACCGGTCATTTGGGCGGGCATAATTTTCAATGGGCCTGGGCCAGCGGCCGGGCGGCCGGGGAGAGTGCGTAACACCTTTGTCCTTAAGAAAACACCCCCGGAAAACCGGGGGTGGGATAACGGTTTACTTTTTGGTAAGCGTCAAAACTTCGTCAGCGGTTTTTTGTACAGAAGCCGCGGATTTTTTAAAGGCTTCTTTTTCGCCGTCGGTCAAATCCATCTCAATGACTTTTTCCATACCGTTTTTTCCAAGAATGGCCGGCACACCAATAAACAGACCGTTTACGCCATACTCACCCTGTAACAGGGCGCTGACGGCAATGATTTTCTTTTTATCAAAAACAATGGCTTCGGCCATTTCCAGGGCGCTCCAGGCGGGCGATACAAAAGCGGAACCCACGCCAAGCAGTTTTACAACTTCCCCACCGGCCTTACGGGTACGGGCCTCAATGGCATCGAGTTTTTCCGGGGAAACAAATTTTTCCACCGGCATACCCGCAATGCGACAGGCGGAACGGATCGGAAGCATATTGTCCCCATGACCGCCAAGAACCATGGCGTCCACATTTTCCACGCTTATTCCGGCCTCCTCGGCGATAAAATAACGATAGCGGGCAGAATCCAGAACACCGGCCATACCGATCAATTGAGAACGGTCTTTTTTCAAATTCATTTGCAGGCGGTAAACGATGGCGTCCAGCGGATTGGCAATGGAAATGATCATGGCCTTCGGTGCATACTGCTGTATCCCGGCACTTACAAAATCGGTTATCTTAAGGTTGGTTCCCAACAACTCTTCACGGGTCGGCATGGTGCCATCGGGCCGGGTTGTCCGCGGCACACCGGCGGTATTGATAATCAGTTCGGCACCTTCAATGACCGAGTAATCCTTTGCGCCTTCTACCTTGATGTCACTGCGCAAAACAGCCGAACCTTCGGAAATATCGAGACATTTACCCTTGGCAAACTCCGGGCCTTTCACATCCACCAGGGCGACATTACGGGCCAAACGGCGCGAAACGATATCTTCAATTAATACCCCACCTATGTTTCCGCCACCAATAACAGCAATTTTATTTAGCATGGCCTTCTCCTTTATATTTTTTTAAAAACTCGGGTTAGTTGTTATCTCTTCTTCAAGCAAAAAAAGTTACTCACTTATATCAAGTAAAGCAACTTGCTATTTTGCTTTTTTCATAAGCGAAATGATTATATCTTTTCCGGCTGATCAAAGTGAGATAATATGTTCAATAATTTCCCTGTTTTTAACTTATACCGGAAAGAAAAAATATGTACTTAAGACAAG
>CAYWBI010000337.1:0-2093 GCA_964456445.1 uncultured Calditrichaceae bacterium | reverse complement strand
CCCACTTCCCACTTCCCACTTCCCTCTTTTCCTTTTAAACCCTAAAAGCGCGTTTCTACACCAATTCGTCCGTTCCTGCCCTGCATCGGCGCATGTTCGCTTATTTCATAATGCCGGTCGGTGAGATTGTAAACAGCCGCCCTAAAATAAACGGTTGTTTTGTGAATATCCCATTTATAATTCAGGGTAATATCCTGCACACTATAACCAGGAAGGGAAACCGTATTCGATGCCGTGATATAACGCAGGCCTTCACTGCGTTGCTGCCAACGGAAATGGAATTCCCCGAAATTCAAATCAATCCCAATTTTGCTGTTATGCCGTGGACGATAGGTTAGGTCCTTACCGTTTGTGGTACGTTCCCCACTTTTGTTTACAGGGCTTAGAATATTATCATCGCCTGTAAGCAGAATATGGTCCTTCCATATCCGCCAGCTAAAACCAAACTCCCAGCCGCTGATCCGGGCATTGGTATTTACCGGCTGCCAGGTTGAAAAAGAGCCGAGCTGCCACAGGATCAGGTTATCAATCTTATTGTCAAAATATGCGGCGGACAACTTGAGCGGGCCCCAAAGGGAAAGGGTGCTCTCCAATCCGCCCTCAACTGACCGGCTGGTTTCCGGTAGCAGTTCCGCATTGCCCCTCACCCGAAAATCCTGATAAAACAGATCGGCAAAGGTAGGCATACGGAACCCCCGTCCATAGCGCATCGAAAACTTTGTGGGGACTTTGCTAAAAATAATCCCCGTCAAAGAGATATCCGGGCTAATCTGTGTCCGTTCAACATTTTGCCCCGCACCCGAAATTTTAAAATAATCCAGACGCATGGCATGCCCGATTTGAAGCGTTTGCAGAAATGCCGGTTTTGGCGGATGCCATTCGTTCTGCAAAACAAGTGCTTCGTTCCTGTTACGCGTTTTGGCTATGCCGCCGCCCGGATAAAATGAAAGGTAGTTGTGCTCATCAAAGTCATCCTGCCGCAATTCCAGCCGAAGAACACCCACCTGCTTATTCCAAAATGACAGTGTTGTCTGATTTGCCAATTGCAGTGTTTGGATGCGATAGCGGCTGTCGTATGGGGGGGCTGAGCGATATTTTAACGGAGCATCGGCTGCCGGATAGTTTTTATAACGTGTGCTGTTGTCATGGTATTGCACGTTTAGCCGGTTAAACCAGTGTCCCTGTGCATAGCTATACGCAGCGCCAATAATCTTTTGACGGTTCCCGGCTGTTGCGTACGGTGTAAGTGTAAACACCTGCCCGGGTAAGCCACGATTGCTTTCCTGCCAGCGGATAAAAATGCGAAAACGATTGGCGCCTTGATTATAGCCCATATCGCCATGAAGATTTGATTCCCGAAAACCTGCGTTCAATCTTATATCGGATTTGGGCGCGCCATCCGCAAGCAGATAACAATAGGGATAATCCCCCTTTGAGACGGATTGCCCGCCGCCGAGATTAAAATTAAAATCATTAGGGGAAAGACTGCTTTCCACCTGTATATTAAACAGGCCAAAACTCCCGCCCAAAACAGAAAGACGGGTCTTGTCCGTCGAAGATGGCCTTGTACTAATCAGTAAAACCCCGCCGATGGCGCCGCTGCCATAACGGGCGCTTTGGTTGCCTTTGAGCAAACGGATATGAACAATATTGCCGGTTGGGATGCGGGAAATATCCACCGTGCCACTCAAGGGATCGTTTAAGACCACGCCATCGAGCAAAACCAATACCTGGTTCAGAGCGCTGCCGCGGATGGATATATGTTGTGCCCCGTTGCCATCGGTTACTGTCCGCACCGACGGGAGTTGTTTGAGTAATTCAGCCGTGTTCGAAGCCGGGCTGCGACGGATTTGTTCCGTTTCAAGATCAATTGCACCCGGCGGTATAAAGGACGTGTTTTCCACAAGAATGGATGGACCGGTCAAAATCTTTTCCCGCAGGACAAGCTGCAGGCTAAGTCGGCTATCCTTGTCAATAACGACAGTGAGTATTTGCTTTTCATAACCGATTTTTTCAACCTTCAGCGGGTACTCCCCGGCAAAAAGGTTCTCAAAATAAAAATAGCCGTGACTGTCGGTATAAACGCCCATGCC
>CAYWBI010000336.1:0-2199 GCA_964456445.1 uncultured Calditrichaceae bacterium | reverse complement strand
ATCGGGAAACATTCATGTTCATTAAAAGGCGTATTCTATTTCCACACAAAAACCAGTAGAGCCATAATAAAAATACATTTTTAATATTGCAAAATATGAATTTGAACCGGTTTTGCAAAACACCATTTTGCAAGCAAATATCAGTCATTTAGCAAGAATCGGGTGGTAATGAAACAATTGTCCACCTATTTTCCCTTTATAATAAAGAAACCACTATGCAGGAAAAAAATGGACGCACCTTATTATCCACTCATCGAACAGGCCATACATTATATAGACAGACATCAAAATGAACAACCAAGTCTGGATACATTGGCACACGCGCTTGGCCTAAGCCCCTATCATCTGCAACGGATATTCAAACAATGGGTAGGGATAAGCCCAAAAAAGTTTTTGCAATATTTAACCGTTCAGCATACCCGGGAGCTGTTGCAATCATCCCGGTCAGTGCTTGATGCAGCCTATGCCGGGGGGCTTTCCGGCGGGGGGCGCATTCATGATTTATTTGTAAACATCTATGCAGTAACCCCCGGCGAGTACCGGCGGGGTTACCAGGGCATTGATATTTATTATGCGGGATTTGACAGCCCCTTCGGACATTGTATGCTGGCCGCTACCTCACGCGGTTTATGCTTTACCGGTTTTTACGGCGATGGAAATCAAAAAACTTTTATGACGGATATGACGGCCCGTTTTCCACAGGCACAATTTATAAAAGAGCCTTCCAGGCTTATGGGTTATTATGAACATATCTTTCCGCTAAGGGCAAAAATAAATGAAGGTAAAATTTCGCTTTTTTTAAAGGCAACGCCATTCCAATTACAGGTTTGGGAAGCATTGTTACGCATCCCGGAAGGTATGGTCTGCTCTTATCAGGATATCGCCCGTTTAATAGGCAAGCCAAAAGCAAGCCGGGCCGTAGGGCAGGCCGTGGGCAAGAACCCGATCAGCTATCTGATCCCCTGCCACCGGGTGATAAAAAACATTGGCATTACAGGAAATTACCATTGGGGCAAAACCCGGAAGAAAGTGATGCTTGTCTGGGAATCTGCCCAAAATGAAAATTCGTAGCCTTGACAGCCTATGAAAACCAAATAAAAAAAGGGGCGACAAGCGCCCCTTAAAGTTATAAAAATATTTCGAAACTAATAAATACGTATCGTCCTTTTCTTGCCGCCCAGGAGGATCGAGCCCTGGCCATTTGAGCCAAGAGTCACATCGTAGGTTTTACCCTGGTAGCTTATGGTCCCACTGCCGCTTTGATCGGCGGAAAAATTATATTCGGCATCGACAATCGGATCATCACCAGCCGAGAAGGACGCTTCGTTTGTATATACCTTATAATGGAGATATGAACTTCCATCCAGGTAATATTCGGCACGAACATCAATATAATAACTATTTTTGGTAACCCAGAAGCCGGTCATTAGATTCAGGTTATCTGTATTCTGAAATATAAAAGAACCATGCGCGCCATTTCTGCGGGTTACCGTCATACCGGCGACGCCGTTCATATCATCACGGTACAGAACAACATGCGCAGAATCCACGCTATCGGTTGCAAATGTAATCAATTCATGATAATCAGCATCAAAACGCATCGTGGTACTATCGTAAGCGACGATGGCATTTCTTACAATACTTTTTATATATCCACCATCCGGGAAGGTTGTTGTGGCATTATAAAATCCACGGCCATCATCAAAGACGCGGTCAAAGCTGCCACTAACATTTATACCATCACGACCTTCACGCGTGAAGGAACCACTATTATTATTACCAAAAGTATATATCGTAGTTGTTTTTGTGCCATCTTTAAACTCCATCACCTGTGTTATAACACCGCTTCCATCCGCATGACCGACAAAAGTAGTTGTTACTTTTGCAAGTTGGGCATTCTGATTATATATAGAGATTGATGTAATTACAAAATCAACAGGCTCATTATCAATACTCCAATTGGTGATTTCGATATCGGTTTCGGTTTGGGTCACGACAAAATCATCTTTAAATTTTTGCAGGTTGTAGATATTTGAAGGGTTTTCCAGCGAATCCTGATCTGTCACTTTCGCAATCACATCCGTTGAATCATAGGTAAGTTTTGCCTGGAACCGATGGCCACCGATCGTACGCGGCGCGAATTCATAAATGACTCTGTTTATTTAAACGGTTTATAAATTTGCAACATAAGGCGCCCGT
>CAYWBI010000335.1:0-2204 GCA_964456445.1 uncultured Calditrichaceae bacterium | reverse complement strand
CTTGATAAAAAAGAACCAAAAAATCAAGACTGACAAGAAAAAATAAGAAATTTTAACCGGACACTATTGGTATAAAATTTGAAATTCACGCCCCTTGGGCCGGGACAGGTGAAGCAAAGTGTATTATGTGTTTGTTTTTTATTTAGTCACCGGTTTGGCCATGAGCAATTCCGATTCTTTTTTCGGAACCCATAAATAGTTGTTTAATTTAAAATAGGAGTTGCATTTAAATTTTTAGTTTGTATGAAAAATTTTATTATATGTTGTCCAACGGTGAGTATATGAGGCGTTGGGCGTTTCGAAACACCTAACTTTCAATTTACTATGCCGTTTATTTATATCCACAATCTTTCGATTTAACCATCACTCGCCCAATGCATTATATACATTGCTAATGTACAGGCTATTTTTTATTTCTTATTGGTATCCATATTTCTTCTTCTGAATTTGGGTCTCCATTTTTATATTTTTCTCCCAATATTTCAAAATGTGGCCTTTTATCCAATTCGTAACCTGATTTAGGTAGCCAATCACTAAAAATGTAGATAAAAATTCTATTATCTGTATTTAAACCTTTATAATGAAAAACCGCATAAAGTCCACTTTCTAAATTAAAAGTTTCCATTCCATTTGGAACATTTTCAAAGTTTGAAACTTCCACAAGTGCCCATTTTTCAAATTCTTGTTTTAAATCACCTAATCTTAAAGGGTCATTATAAACCTGCAAAGAAAACATTTCATTATTCTTCTTACTTGTGGTTTCCTTGCGTCTTGGCATAAATGATTTCCATAATTCAAAGGTCTTATTATTTGCCAATGACATTTTTAATTTTATCCCTATTAATCTCTTTTGAGATATATTTTCTATTCTTGGCTGTAAAATCAAATTTTACTTTTCTTAGTTTTTGTCAAACTTTCAACATACTTGATTGCCTTTTTAGTAAATTCAATCCATTTTTCAGAATTTTCGTTTGTAATTAAAATCCAGCCTTTCATTTTCTTTTCAGGCGCATATAGGTGTGAACCAACTTCAGAGTTCTTTAGATCTAATGCTTCTTTTTGTGAATCATTGTCTAATTTAAAAACCATATTTCCTTTCCAGTAAAATGCTGCTGTTTTTCCGCTGGATGATTTTATACATCTAGCACCAAACATTTTCCCTTCAATTCCAAATGCTGATTTTTCAACGATTATATTGAATATTTTTTCGGCTTCTTCCATTTTCTGTTTCAGCGTATGCTTGCCCCTAACGACCGCGTATATCCCGTTGTGTTTACACCTCCTAATTCGGGGGATAAACACACTTGTTTATTTTTCTCTTTTATAAATTTAGAAACGTTTCGTCTATTTTGGCAGAAGTCTATTCTCTTGTCCGAAAGTGAATTGTTAAACGGCATTTCGAACCGGAGGAAACATATCCGGACCACAAGATATCTGCCTTTATAGCTGGTGCTGCCCGGGTCATTCCAAATTCTGCGGGATGTTCTAAAAACTTTTGCGGTGTCGCTTTTTATAGGAGTCGAACCCCTTGTGGATATCGCAGAGTTCCGTCGGCTTATTTTTGGAGGTAAAAAGTTCCTCAATGGTGTGTGGGCAATAGGGCCCGGCCAGTTTTTTGGAATCAAGACATATTTCTACTTTAAAAACCCCCGGCGAATCCTGGAATTTTCCGTGAACAAACTGAACACTGTCGTAAACCGTCTTCATAAAATCCCCCCAAAAGGGCAAGGCCGCTCCTGCGCCGGTCATCCCGCGCCCCAGGCTTAGCTGGGCGTCATCAAGCCCAACCCAAACGCCGGTTGCAATATCGGGGGTGTAGCCCACAAACCAGGCGTCGGTGTAGTTGTTGGTGGTGCCGGTTTTGCCCCCTGCGGGAACATAAAAATGATACTTCCAGCCCAACGAGCCGCCCGTGCCCCGTTTGACCACATCCATCATCATACTGCGCATGATCTGGGTCGTTTCGGGTGAAAGGGATTGCTGTTGTTCCGGCAACGCACTGTAAATGGTGTTGCCGTTTTTATCTTCTATTTTTAAGATGGATACCGGCTTAACATGAATACCGTTGTTGGCAAAGGTGCCGTAAGCCGAAACCAGTTCCAGCGGTATCACCTCCGAGCTGCCCAACGCCAGGGAAGAATACGTTCTGACCGGGGGCGTTATTCCCAGCAACCGCGCAGAACGCACCCCCCCGACACCCCAAA
>CAYWBI010000334.1:0-2245 GCA_964456445.1 uncultured Calditrichaceae bacterium | reverse complement strand
TCTACTTCTTTACCGGGGCTAATGACCCCCAATATTCCACACATTTATTCAATCCTGTATAAAAAATATAAGTGTCCACCAAAAAGAATCAATCATAAAAAGCATTCATAACTCGGATGGTCCTTTTTACTTCTTGCTTAGTAGTACCAAATGAAATTGGTAAACTCAATATAGTATTATGTATTTCTGTGCTAACCGGGTAATCACCAAGATCAAAATTTCTCAAAGCCTGTTGTTTGTGTGGTGGCAAGGGATAATGAATTTCAGTTTTTATATCGTTCTCCAACAAATAGGCCTTTAACTTATCCCGTTCCGGGGAGCGGATGGCAAAAATATGAAATACATCAAAATAATCATCATTGACAACCGGAAGGACAAAGCGCTTATCCAGACCGTCAAAATAGAGCGCGGCCAGTTTACGCTTATGCCTGTTTATCTGATCCAGATGTTTTAGTTTTATATGTAAAAAAGCAGCCTGAATTTCATCGAGGCGTGAATTCATGCCCAGATAATCATTGATGTACTTTTTACCGGACCCATAATTACGCAGGCTACGAAGTTTAACGGCCAGGGAATCGTCATTTGTTAAAATGGCGCCCCCATCACCCAAAGCGCCCAAATTTTTTGTGGGATAAAAACTAAAAGCCCCCATGTCGCCAAGGGTACCGGCCTGTCGGTTTTTATATTTTGCGCCATGGGCCTGTGCACAATCTTCGATTATTTTTAAACCGTATTTTTGGGCCACTGTCCCAATGGGTTCCATATCACAAACCTTGCCGTACAAATGCACCGCCATTATGGCTACCGTATCAGTCGTTATTTTTTCTTCGATACGCTGCGGGTCGATGTTATAGGTATTGATGTCCGGCTCCACCAACACGGGTTTTAATCCGGCCCGGATAATGGCCAGAATGGAGGCGATATAGGTATTGGACGGTACAATGATCTCACTGCTCGCTTTAAAATCATAAACCATTAGGGATAAAATCAGGGCGTCCAACCCCGAGGCCACGCCAATGCAATGCTTAACCGCATGATAAGCGGCAAATTCCCGCTCAAAGGCTTTAACATTTTCACCAAGGATATACCAGCCTTTTTCAATTACTTCTTTGGCGGCGGCTTCAAATTCGGCAAAAAACGGGCGGTTGGCCTTTTCAAGGCTCTCATATTCAATCATAGGCTTCATCAATATAATCGTTTTCAACAAAGTATTCGGAAGCCAATACCAATAGAATGGAATCTGCCGAAAAATCCCGCATAATGTGATAATCCTCGGGATAAACCACCAGGCATTTATTGGGTCCGTCTAACTCAAAGCTGTTTTTTATAAAACTATTGTTACAATCGACCACACAACGGCCTTTGATGCAAATCAACGCCTGAACCGTTTTCCGGTGACGGTGCCCGCCTCGGTCCTTGCCATCCGTGTCATAAATATAATAAACCCGTTTTATCTCAAAGGGCAGCACTTTTTCCAGAACGGTGAGTTTCCCCCGTTCGTCTTTAAAGGTTGGCAATTCGATCAAGGCAGCCATCGATAATGTCCTCCAATTTTAAATCTATAAAAAGCATCTCGCTTTCTATAAAACAATAACCGTCTAATTTCTTTTAATATAAAAATAAATACTGAATCAGGCCATCTATCATAGTTTAAATAATTTCTTTTTTTTTCGATACGATCCAATATCTCTTGTTCTTTCACAGACAATTTATTTATATACTCTTTATAAATAACATTAAAAACCTTTTTATATTTTTTATGTAGGTTGGTGTTTAACAATCGGTTGGTATAAATTTTTATTCCATGAAAATGAAAGAAAATAATATCGACATTTTTTTTTAATACCCTATCAAAAACGATAATCTTATTACCCTGATTGCTAAAACCATAACGTTCAACATTCCAACTGGCCAGGCCGCCTCCTGCATGTTCCATAACCTTCACTTGCTCAAATCTCTCGGGCCAATTTGTCAAATACCCTTGATCTGCCCATTTACCGTCCTCTTTACGCATATAGCACCAATCTAAACATTTGGCTTTCCAATCACCAAGAACATCATTACCTTCTTTTGAATTGATAAACGGGATAAATTGCACACAATATTTACCATAACTATAATCATTGGTAGGTGGATAGGTATTGTGATCCGTTATTAGTACGGCTTTGTTGCCTAATTCTTCAATTATAAATTGTGGGTCTCTATAAAAATAAAGATCGGCATCCACATAAACGATATTATCCAG
>CAYWBI010000333.1:0-2293 GCA_964456445.1 uncultured Calditrichaceae bacterium | reverse complement strand
AACACGACCCACCCCTAATTTGGGGCTTTAGCCCCCTTTTTAGACCAGACTCATCGATATAAAAAATAATATATATTTGGGTTTCTGTTGCCGGCCATTATTTACCATCTGACGATTATAAATGGAAATATCGATGGTAAAAGTTAACTTTTTATATTTTTGCTTCACTCAGCACGGAATCGATGGCGCTGACTACCTTGTCGATCTGTTCGTAGCTGATCACGAGAGGTGGCAGCAGCCGCAAAACCGTTGTGCCCGCGGGGAGGGTTAATATTCCCCTGTCGATTAATGCTGTGATATAGGGGTGTACCTTTTCCTTCAACTCCAGCCCTATCATCAGCCCCAGACCGCGTATTTGACGGATTTTAGGCGATGCGATCCGGTTTAAGCGTTGCAAAAGATACTGACCTTTTTCGGAAGCCTGCCCGGCCAAATTTTCATTTAACATAAAATCGATGGCGCCAAGGGCGGCGGCAGAGGCAAGGGGGTTGCCGCCAAAGGTCGAACCGTGTTTGCCGGGGGCGAAACGGTATGCATCCGCAAAAAATATGGCCCCGATGGGCATACCTCCGCCCATTGCCTTGGCTACGCACACAATATCGGGTTTTATCTCCATGTGCTCAAAGGCGAACATTTTTCCCGTACGGCAAAAGCCGGTCTGTACCTCATCGATAATCAATGCCACTTGGCGGTCATCGCACAGGGCACGCACTTCCTGAAAATATGTTTTGTCACCGATATTGACCCCGCCTTCGCCCTGAACAATTTCGAGGATGACCGCTGCCGTATTTTCCGTGATTGCCGCTTTCATTTTTCCTGGGTTGTTAAAAGGAACATGTGCAAAACCCGGGACAAGCGGTTCGAACCCTTTTTTGAATTTTGGCGCATGCGTGGCGCTCAGCGCGCCGAAGGTACGGCCATGAAAGGAACGCATTGCCGCCACCACTTCTGTTCTTCCGCTTATGGCACGGGCCATCTTTAAGGCAGCTTCCACGGCCTCCGTGCCCGAGTTGCATAAAAAAGTCCGTTTCAGATGAGCGGGCGTGAGATCATTTAGTTTTTGCAACAGTCGGGAGCGCAGCGGGTTGTAAAACGTTGCCGGACAAGTGATAAGCTGCCGCGCCTGCTTATGGATACTGTCAATTACTTTTTCATTGGCATGGCCGATATTGGCCACCCCATGACCGGCCACACAATCGATATATTCCCGTCCTTTGTCATCCCAGACCGATGCCCCCCGGCCTTTTACAAGCACCAGGTCGCGCATCGGATAACAACCCGGGCCGAAGGTGTTTTCCGCATCCTTTATATCACTCATTCTATGACGGTCCCCATGTTATTTAGCGCGTTAATAATAGGGTGTTCCGAACGGCCGTCGCTTATCAATATTTTTTTCGCACCGTCGGCCAGCAATTTTTTTATCGCGTACAGTTTGCGTTTTATACGTCCATTTTCCTGCTCCATCCACTTTTCAAGGGTGTTCGGATTTAGATGGGGGATCATGCTGTTTGTATCGTTTTTGTCCGAAAGGAGCCCGTTTTCTTCGATAAGTTGTATAACGATACGCGCCTTATAGTGCCGGTTTAGCAGGGCAACGATATCATCATTTTCTGAGTTGACAGCTTGATTTTTTTCGTCCAGGACCGGAACGGTCAGTACGGGTATATAACCTGCGCTTAATAACATATCTAATAGCGCCTTGTTTATATGCCCCGGTTTCCCCGAATAGTCGCGCAACAGTTTTAATTTTCCATGTTCACGGACCCGAATACCGGCATTGCGCTTGCCGCGTATCACTCCGCCGTCCAAACCACTTAAACCGATGGCATTGACGCCTTGTTGCTGCAAGGTTTCCACAATCCTCTTGTTTCTTAAACCGGCATAGGCCATCAGTTGCAGGTCGATCAAATCCTGATCAGAAAAATTACTGCTAAAACCGGAAACCGATGTTACCGTCCGTATTGTTATGCCCATCCTTTCGGCCAGTTCATTACGCCAGGCGTTGGCCCCATGGACAATAATCAGAGGTTCGTTTAAAGTTGCCGTATCCCGGGCAATGCCGGTAATGTTTATGGCTTTTCCGCCGCCAATTTTAAGTATAATCATTCGCATGTTCCAATGGTGTTGTTTTTTAGCTTCTCCCAACCGGTCTCCCCGCTATACGGTCTGGAACACAAGATATCCAAACCGTCTTTTTGTATGCGGTGCATCGCAAAATAATCTGCGTCTTCGTTATAAATGTTGCAGAAATACACTTTTTCCATATCGCTCAACATAATGTTCATGGCCCGTA
>CAYWBI010000332.1:0-2325 GCA_964456445.1 uncultured Calditrichaceae bacterium | reverse complement strand
TTATTTTATAAGTACAACGCCCGGTCTTCCGGGCGTTTTTTGTAGGGTTATTAATATACTTAATCCGTAAGCACCACATCCACTGTGTTTTTTATAAAATCCATAATTTGATTAATAAGCGTATCATCCCTAAGAATCCGTGTATGGCCAAGACGTTCTGTAAGCAGCAAGCGTCCGTTTTCCCAGTTTTCATCGAGGGCAATAGCCTGATCATAGGCGACTTCTTTATCCTGCTTATCATGAATGATCAACCCGTGTAACTGCAGATTTTTGCCTATTTGCGCAAGGGAAAAAGTATCCAGCGGACATGCCGCATAGCCTTGCAGAAAATATTTCAGATAATCCGCTATTTTTTGTCCCCCGTTGATTATGGTACAAAAGTCTTCAATAATCCGTGTAATTGAGCTTGGTGAACCGATAGTAATCAAACGATCCGCTTTTACACCTGCACTTATAGCTATACCGGAGGCCATGCCACCAAGGGAATGCCCAATGATTGCCTGGAAAGAACCGACCCGTTGCTGAATGTGACGGATAATGGCCGCAAATTCCAATGCCGTAGTCTGTGTTCCGGGAGATTCCCCATGGGCAAATCCATCAAAAGAAACGGCCTTATAACCATTGTCCGCCAAGCTCTGGGCAATCTTTCCCATTTGTGATGCCCTTCCTCCCCAGCCATGCACCAACAAAACTACAGGTCCTTCCCCCATTTCATAATAGTGATAACGGTTTTTATCGCCGTCATCATTAAATCTATCCATGTCTACCTTGCCCACAGACCAGTTTACATTATATAAGTTTTCCTTTTCAAAAGGGATGCTTACATCATAGTGCTTGCTTTCGTCCATAAACCCCGCCTCACGTTTTGGCCGGGGGTACCGGCTGGGTGTACTAAACAAAACTACCGCCTTTTTTTGGGCCTTACCGGGACGAAATATTTCCAAGGTTTTAAATCCTGCCAGAAATAGCTGCAAACGGACATCTTTCATAGATTCCTTTTCAGACCTTTCGGTCTGTTATGTATTAAAAAAACTCAACTTTTTAAATTTATGTTGACGTACTGAACCAACTGCTTAATAGTTATTTCCATGGTTGCGTTTGTTTCAAGGGTACGTGCAAGTAAAATCCCACCTTGTATGGTAGTCAGTATAAAGACGGCAGCCTGCCTGGGAGCAATATCTGGTTTAACTTCCCCGGTCGCCTGTCCGTTTTCTATGATTTCCTGCAAATTATTCAGCCATTTTTCTATCACCTGCCGTACCCGTTTTTTAAGTACAGGTTGTGTATTATCCGCATCAACCGCGGTATTTATCACCGGGCATCCCCCATCAATTACAGGTTTTAGAGCATAGGTTTTATAGAAGTTAATGATGGCCAGTAGTTTATCAATGGCACTTTCTTTATCTTTATAGACTGCATAGATTGCATAGTTATACTTTTTTACAGAATAATTGAATGCATCGAGAATAATATCTTCCTTGCTTGGGAAATGATTATATATCCCGCCTTTTTTTAGACCGGTTACATGCATCAGCTCCGAAATTGAAGCGCCGGCATAGCCATTTTTGTTAAATAACTCCGCTGCCTGCTCGATTATAAATTCTTTTGTATTTTTACCTTTACTCATAGCTTCCAACTAATTCGACAAACCGTTCGGTCTGAAATTAGTAAAATCCTTTTTAAAATGCAAATTCAACTGTATTTGGCTATTTATATAATATTATCTGTTTTCTTTTATTCGCAGTTTTTCAAAAAAATCAAAGAGAGGTTGGGCACATTCTTTTTTAAGAATGCCCGGAATAACTTCCGGCCGGTGATTTAAACGAGGGTCATTTAGAAGATTGAAGACACTGGAATGTGCGCCGCTTTTGATATCCACGACGCCATATACAACTCTTTTAAGCCGCGCCAGAACGGATGCCCCCGCACACATGGCACAGGGTTCAACCGTTACATAAAGTGTTGCATCCCGCAGCCATTTTTGCCCGGCTGTTGCAGTTGCAGATGTTATGGCTATCATCTCCGCATGTGCCGTAGGGTCTTTTAATAGTTCGACCTGATTATGGCCGCGGCCGATAATTTTATCATTGATAACAATTACGGCACCGATCGGCACATCACCACGCGCAAAGGCTTTATGCGCTTCTTTTATTGCTTCGCGCATATAAACGGTGTGCATATCAGAATCAGATGAAGAGAGGATGCCCATAATAAATCCATAAAAAAAGGCCTCCGAAAGAGGCCTTATCTGTACGCCCGAGAGGAGTCGAACCCCCAACCTTCTGATCCGTAGTCAGACGCTCTATCCAATTGAGCTACGGGCGC
>CAYWBI010000331.1:0-2338 GCA_964456445.1 uncultured Calditrichaceae bacterium | reverse complement strand
GCAGTAACGGTATTCTTATTGAACTTTGCGAAACCGATAAGTAAATTTGTTTCCCATCTGCATATTATATGGATAAAAACCTTTTTCTTCTTCCCTATTACTCAATTTGTTTTTGAAATATACGAGAATTAAAATCTTATAAAAATGGACATGGAGCACAGATGAGTTATAAACACTATAAACTGTTAGCAGATAAATTTGGTTATGGCGCCATGCGCCATGCTTTAAAATATTCAATGATCAATAGGTTAACCTTTTTCAAACAACTACAGGGCCTCACGGTTACCATGGAAACGCTTGACCCGAAATATCTTAAAATCGACCCTAAATATACCTGCCGGTTTTTAACAGCGGATGAACTAAAAAAATATGCACAAAATACAGAGAACCAAATCTGTAATGATTTTCTTGAAGAAGCCCTTACCAAGGGGGATTTCTGCTATGCCATTCTCGAAGGGGACCTGTTGGCCAGTTATGGTTGGTATTCAGACAAACCCACGCATATCAGCAGGGATTTGAAACTCACTTTTGACCCGTCCTGGATTTATATGTACAAGGGTTACACCTTACCAGCCTATCGTGGCCAGCGTTTGCATGCCGTCGGTATGGCGCGATCGTTGGAAGCGTTTGCCCAAAAAGGCTATAAAGGGATAATCTCCTACGTGGAAACCAATAATTTTCCATCTCTTCGCTCCTGTGACCGCATGGGCTATAAAAATTTTGGTCAGATAAAAGTGATTAAAACAATTGGGGGGTATAAAATAACGCCTGATTCCAGTTGTGAACACTATCAGTTTAATGTTTTTGTCGATGAATAAAGAATTTGTTTCTCCAATGACCGGGATTTATTATTTTATCATGTAAACAGATAAACCGGGTATGCCGAAACGACGTCAATGGACTTAAAAGAAAAATTACAAAACCTGCCGAATAAACCCGGATGTTATATATTTAAAGATAAGTCAGACCGTATTTTATATGTGGGCAAAGCTACAATCCTGCGTAACCGTGTCCGTTCTTATTTTCAAAAATCACGTCCTGCCAATCCACGTTTACAACTGATGATAAGTAAAATTGCCGATGTGGAAATTCTGGTCGTCGATACCGAAATCGAAGCGCTGATCCTTGAAAACAACCTGATCAAAGACCGCAAACCCAAATTTAATGTCGATTTACGGGATGACAAAAGCTACCCTTTTATCCGTATTACAAAAGAGGATTTTCCCCAAGTTTTTGTAACGCGTAAAATTATACGTGATGGTTCAGATTACTATGGTCCCTATACTGAAGTTAAGAACTTGCGTTATACCTTAAAAACCATCAAGCAGGTTTTTCCTTTGCGCTCATGCAGGTACGATCTAACGCCCGAGACTATCGAGCGTGGGAAGGTCAAATTGTGTCTGGATTATTATATAAAAAAATGCCCCGGGCCTTGTCAGGGTTTGCATAGCAAGAAATCTTATGCCGCCACTATCGATCGTGTACGCCGTTTTTTAAAGGGCAAAACGGATGATATTGTAAAGGAAATCCGCACAGAAATGGAAGAGCAGGCAACCGGGTTGTTATTTGAAGATGCCGCGCGCAGCCGCGATAAATTGCAGGCACTGCTGACATACAGAAATAATCAGAAAGTCGTTCAAAGTGATCTGCGTGACCGGGATGTCATTGCTTTGAAACTTGATGAAGGCGATGCTGTTGCAGTCTTGATCAAAATTCGGGAAGGAAAAGTTTTGGGTCGAATGCACCGCTATTTTAAAAACACAACCGGATATACCGACGCTGATTTGCTTAATTCGTTCATAAATAATTATTATTTAAGCGCGCTGGATATCCCCAGTGACATATTGTTACAGTCAGCTATCGAGGATCACCAGGCTATCGAAACTTATTTAAGCGAACGATCCGGTCGTGCCGTGCATTTGTATGTGCCGCAAATTGGGGATAAGAAAAAACTTATAAGTCTTTGTTTAAAAAACGCTTCCTACCTTTTAGACGAGCTAAAGATCCAGAAACTGAAAGCCCGTGATTATATGCCCTTTGCCGTGACGGCTTTGCAGAAGGATCTGCGCCTGCCGCTGCCGCCAAAACGAATCGAATGTTTTGATATCTCCAACATTCAAGGTACGGATCCTGTTGCTTCCATGGTTTGCTTTATCGATGGTAAACCGCGAAAATCTGAATACCGTAAATTCAAAATCCGTATAAAAAGCACGCCGGATGATTTTGCAATGATGCGCGAGGTGGTCAAACGCCGTTACAGCCGTTTGCTGCGCGAAAAAAAAACTTTTCCGGATCTGATAATCGTGGACGGCGGCAAAGGGCAGCTTTCGAGCGCGGT
>CAYWBI010000330.1:0-2375 GCA_964456445.1 uncultured Calditrichaceae bacterium | reverse complement strand
TATCTTTTGCCTTTTTCCTTATGTTCTCCTGCACTTCCCCCACCTCCTCGGACAACGTAACCTTTTCCGGCACGGTGACTCTTCAAGGCGCAACGGATTTTAGCGGGGTGACGGTAAGCCTGTACAAACTGGTGGAGCTGGACACGGCCATAACCAATGAACGGGTCAAACACAGCTCGGTGGGTATTGAGCTTACACAGCGCACGGAGTTCTTTTGGCGGGTGGAAAAAGCTGCCCATACAACAACGACCACAGCAGATGGCAGTTGGGAAATAAAGGCCGAGCCCGGCAGCTATAATATTGTAGCCCAAAAAGACGGGCATGGCTGGCGTGTCCTTTATGAACAGACAAACAGCGTCAAAAGCAACATTTCCTTACCTGTCCCCGTTACTCTAAAAGGCTCCTATTTTGAGGACCTTGCTATACCGGCAAACAGTTTTGTGGTTATCGATGGCCGGGTGATCTTTAATTTTGCTGAATTAAAAATAGCCGCCGGGAGTATTGTGGAATTCCGCAATAATGGCAAACTGGATATAAACGGCCCGCTAAGTATTGATGGGGCAAACGGACATGAAGTTTTTATGGCGCCAAATGATACTATTGAATCCGCTGAGCTGGTTATCCACGAAACAGCGGTTTGTCTTATCAATAACCTGGTGACTACTTATCTAAAAAAAGGCTTTTATTTTAATACGGTGGACTCTATCCAAATAAAATACAGCCGTTTTAATAACCAAAACACGGCCTTTGAATTATTTAACTGCCCAAAAGTACATGTGGAAAATAATGTTATCAGCGATATGAGCGATGGCCTGATAGCGCGGGAAACGCACTTAACCCTGCTGCGAAATTTTATTATCGGTAATGATGAGAATGGCATTAAATCCTTAAGCGCTAAAAATTCATTAATTAAAAATAATGTAATTAAAAATACAAGGGGTAATGGTTTAGGATTAAATATTGGCGGATATGCCTATACGAATACATTTTTACAAATATATTATAATGATTTTAGTTTTAATAATAATCATATTTATATTGGTATAGGAACAGATTGCATCGGGAATTATAATAATTTTTTAAAAGAATATAGTTTTAGTGTTAAAACCAGGTCTAGCACATTTTTAGATACTCTTAATTTCAGGGAAAATTATTGGGGTACAATTAGCGAAATTGACATACAAAATAAAATATATGATCGCTTAGATAGAATTGGGCAACCACATGAGGGGCCTTTAGTAAATTATACAGGTTATCTAGCACAAAAAATAAATTGGATAAAAAATTTATAATTTAGGCGCTACAGGGATTCTTGTGGAAGAAATGAATAATCGTTAGATTCAGTTTGTGAAAGATAAAGAATTATACAGACAGATATTGGGACTTTCAAGCCCCTGGGAAGTGGCAAAAATTGACTTGAATATTGAAGATGAGGAAGTTGATATTGAAATTATCTATAAGTCGAATAAAGGTCATTGTCCCGAATGCGGTATAGAATATGATATTTATGATCATCGCAAGAAACGTCGATGGCGACATTTAGATACCTGCCAAATGAAAACCTACTTAACCTGTAAGACGCCGCTCAGGTAGATGCACTAGGTACTCTGCGTTTCCTTGATGCGATTAGAGAAACCGGACTCGACAGAAAAGTTAAATTCTATCAGGCATCAACTTCGGAACTCTACGGTAAAGTTCAGGAAGTACCGCAAGATGAAAATACACCTTTCTATCCCCGTTCTCCTTATGGAGTTGCAAAACTTTACGCTTATTGGATAATAAAAAATTACAGAGAAGCATATAATCTTTTTGCTGTAAACGGTATTTTGTTTAACCATGAGTCCCCAAGAAGAGGAGAAACTTTTGTAACCCGCAAAATAACGATGGCTGCGGCGCGAATAGCTTTAGGCTTGCAAGATAAACTTTATCTTGGTAACTTAAATGCTAAACGCGACTGGGGTTACGCTCCGGAATATTGCCTGCCACGTGAAATTACATTTTTAGAAAGTAATTGATTTTTGAAAACAATATCCTTTTTAAGAAAAGGTTGTATGCTGAACTTTATTTCATGTTGCTTGCCACGTGAAATTATTTTTTCACCTTATTTCATGTGGGGGAAGGAATGTGGCGAATGCTGCAGCAAGAAACAGCAGACGATTACGTCCTCGCAACCGGAGAAACTCATGCCATCCGCGAATTTTGCGAATTAGCTTTCGGTGAACTCGGAATAGAACTCGAATGGCAAGGTGAGAACGAAAACGAAAAAGGAATTGTTAAAATCAATTCAAAAGGAAAAATTAAAAATTCAAAGAAGGTTTTAATTCAAAAGTATGGATAAAGATTTAGGCGAACGGTTATTTAATTTTGCTGTTAGA
>CAYWBI010000329.1:0-2399 GCA_964456445.1 uncultured Calditrichaceae bacterium | reverse complement strand
TCTTCTGAATTTTCTTTCTATCTAAGTATTTACCCACACAAAACCCGGTAGAGCCCTTTTTTTATATACCCTTTAAAGGAAAAGAAATCTGCTCTTCGGCCATGGTTATTGCAAACCGCGGCGTTTTAACAAAGGCGTGATATCCGGTTTGCGGCCCCTAAAATTTATATACATCTGCATGGCGTCTTCCGTGCCACCTTTGGAAAGGATATTATCCCGGAAGGAGCGGGCCGTTTTGCGGTCGAATATCCCATGTTCCTTAAAGGCTTCAAAGGTATCGGCGTCCAGGACTTCCGACCATAGATAACTATAATACCCGGCTGAATAACCACCGACGATATGCCGGAAATAGGTTGTACGATAGCGCGGGAAAATTTCCGGTATCAAACCGATCTTACCCATAGCCGCCTTCTCAAAGCCATTTACATCCCGGTCTTTTTCCGTAGTTAAGGTGTGCCAGGCCATATCCAGATAGGCCGCCGCCATGTATTCCACGGTTTCAAAACCCTGATTGAATTTTCCGGCCTTCTTTATTTTGCTTATCAGTGAGGCCGGCATCACCTTACCCGTCTTATAATGAAAAGCATAAAGCTTGAGCATTTCCGGTTCCAGCACCCAGTTTTCATCCACCTGGGACGGAAACTCCACAAAATCCCGCGGGACATTTGTCCCGGAAATGGAAGGATAGGTACAATCAGAGAGCAAACCATGTAAAGCATGGCCAAACTCATGAAAAAGGGTGTTGGCTTCATCGACGCTGAGCAGGCTTGGCCGATCGGCGGTAGGTTTGGTAAAATTGCCCACATTTACAATAATCGGTATTATTCTATTGCCATTTATATTACTTTGCGCACGATATTCATTCATCCATGCGCCGCCGCGTTTACTGTCACGGTAAAACCAGTCCGAGAGATAAACGCCCACCGTATCCCCGGCCTCATTGCGGACAAGATAGGTTTTTACTTCCGGATGGTATTTGGGCAAATTTTCCTGCTGTATGAAGGTGAGGCCGTATAATTTATTCGCCAGAATAAATACACCCTTGATGACATTGTCAATTTTGAGATAGGGACGGATTTCATCTTCATCGAGCTTATATTTTTTTTGACGGATTTTTTCCGCGTAATACCACCAATCCCAGGAAGCCAGTTTAAAATGACCGCCATCATCATCGATCATTTTCTGCATCATGGCGCGTTCCTGTTTTGCTTTTTTCAGGGCGGCGGGCCAAACCTGATCCAGCAAATTGTAAACGTTCGCAGGGGTTTTGGCCATGCGCTCTTCCAAAACAAAATCCGCATGACTGTTATAACCAAGCAGGTGCGCTTTGCGAATCCGCAAATTAGCAATCTTGTTAAAAATATTTTTATTGTCCAGATTATCATTATTATCACCGCGCATAAAATATCCACGATAAAGTTTTTCGCGCAAATCCCTGCGGTCGGAATATTGAATAAAAGGTATCAGGCTTGGCTTATGCAAACTGAACAACCACTTCCCCGCATATCCCTTGGCTTTTGCCGCCTCGGCAGCGGCGGTTTTAACTCCTTGCGGCAGACCTGTTAAATCCTTTTCATCCAGCAGTAGTTCAAATTTATTATCCTCTTTCAGAACATTTTCACTAAACTTCACCTGAAGACCAGAAAGTTCTTTATTAATTGTACGTAGTTTCTCTTTGTCGCCTGCATTCAGGTTGGCGCCGCCCCTTACAAATCCCTTATAATATTTCTCAAGTAATTTATCCTGTTCCCCGCTTAACTTTAAGGATTGACGTGTGTTATAAAGCGTTTTAACCCTTTTATACAATTGTGCATTCAGGTTGATATCATCATTGTGTTTGGACAAAAGCGGGCTTACCAGGCGGGAGATATTCTGAAGCGCGTCATTTGTATTGGCCGATACCAAATTAAAAAACACATTACTTACACGTGTTAATAACTTTCCAGATTTTTCCATTGCTGTAATGGTATTATCAAAAGTAGGTTCAGCGGTATTATTGGCAATTTCTTCAACTTCCGCCAACTGCTCCGCCATGCCTTTTTTAAACGCAGGCATATAATCCGTGGTATCTATCTTATCAAATTCGGGAACACCAAATGGCGTCGTCCATTCCGTGTAAAACGGATTATCCGCTTTATTTGTATTTTGTTGTTTATTACATGACATGGCAAATACCCCTAATACTAAAAACATCACAACGATCCGTTGCATCTAAACCTCCAATATTTGTATAAAAATAATAAATTAAGGATTTTAGATGAAAAATGTTATAAAAAAAACTACAAACTTTTTCGGGAAAGAAGCCCGATAGCAGATTGATGATCCTTTAGATATGTAGAATAATAAGTAACTATTCAGCTGTTCCATTTTTTTAGTGGTGAAGTGAGGCATAGCGCACA
>CAYWBI010000328.1:0-2430 GCA_964456445.1 uncultured Calditrichaceae bacterium | reverse complement strand
CCCCCCTCTTTCCCTAAACCTTTAAGGTGTCCCACCTTAAAGGGTAGCAATATATAAGTGCTCAATAAATCGCAATTTTTGCTGATAAAATTTAAAAATATGTATTGACTTTCGTTTATTTGCATGTATATTACCTTCCACATACAGTTAAACGCTTAACTAAGATAATGCGCCCAACAATAAAAGATGTTGCGAAATTAGCGAATGTTTCTACCGCCACAGTATCTTTATCTATAAATGGACACTCGCGGATTACCCCGGAAACAAAACGCAAAGTAGAAAATGCTATCAAAGAGCTTGGCTATTTTCCCTCACGGTCAGCCCGGGATCTGGCTTCAAGAAAAACAGGTAATATCGGCTTTATTTTAACCGATGATCACTTTTTGAAAACCGAACCATTTTACACCCAGATATATTTAGGGACGGAGTTTGAAGCGCGTAAATATCCCTATTACATGCTATTGGCAACGATCCCTAATAACTTCGGTGATGATGATGAGCTTCCTCGTTTCATCCTGGAGCGAAGCGTCGATGGAATATTAATTGCCGGAAAGGTCTCCCCTCTTTTTCTGGAAAGAATAAAAGCATATAAATTACCTACTGTGATGATTGATTTTTATACTTCTGAAAACAACCATAGTGCGGTTTTAATTGACAACATTGGTGGGGTCGGCCAGGCAATTAACTACCTGATTTTGCATGGTCATAAGAAAATCGCTTTTCTATGTGCTGAACAGAAGCATCCCAGTATAATGGAGAGATATCAAGGCTATAAAATGGCTTTGGAAAATAATAATATCACCTTTTCCGACAAGTTGGTTGTTTCTTTGAATAATATTATCAGCAAGGAAAGCGGATATGAGGCGGCCAGGGAATTGAACGAACGGGGAGGGGAATTCTCCGCGGTTCTTGCTTGCAATGACGCCATGGCGATCGGGGCAATGCAATTTTTTAAAGCAATAGGAAAACGAATACCCGGGGATGTTTCGATAATCGGTTTTGATGGGGTCGATGTTGATTTATATCAGGAGCCCCCGCTAAGTACAATATCAGTTCCCAAAATTGAGATGGGTCAGGAAGCTATTCAGCTAATGCTGCAAATTTTGGAAAAGAAAATAAATAATCATAAAAAAATAATTGTCCCCGTAGAACTAATAATACGGGATTCAGTCAAGTAATACTTATGTTTATAAATGCTGGATTATCATTTACGACCGTTACTACTCTGTTTTAAAAATTCTCATAGGTGCCAAACATAATTTATCAAACCTGAAGGAGGTTTATTATGGTAGCAAATTTACAGAAGTATTTTTTATCGCCCCTTTTTATTGTTTTTTTCATTTGTTCCTGGGGCTTTACGCAGATTTCAACGGTTGGCGGTTTTGAGGGCGGCCTGCCATCCTACTGGAGCATGGGCAACGAACCGGCCGGTTCTGACCTTTCCTGGGCCACGGACAATTTCCGTTCGATGGGCCGTTCGTTAAAGATCAGCAAACCGGCAACCACGGCAGATTCGGCTTCGTGGGTATCCGAGAACGTGGCGGATTTCTGGTCACCGCAACATTTAAAGGATGTTGATATAAAACTGGGCGCCTGGATCAGCACCGAAGGCGTGAACACAAATCCCACGAGCGAAGATGAAAAGTGGTATGTTTCCTATACTTTTTATGGCCAGAGCGGGAATTTAATTGGCGAGACCAAACTGCCGATCGACCAAAGTGTTGCAAGCAGCGACGGTTTTATGGCCGATACCAACGCGGTTGGTGAAACGATCCTCCCGGAAGACTCCTGGACAACGATCATAAAATTCGTTGCGGGCAAAAACGCCACCGGTACCGTGTGGGCCGATGACTTTATTTTTATCGGTCGTAACGGAGCCTGGGCCGGTCAGGACTGGAACACCAGTGTGGGCGTGCCTACAGGCTGGATTTATTGGCTGCCCCCGGTAGGCGGGAACGACGGCGAGTTGAGCAATGGCTTTGAAAACACGGTTGTTACAAGCGAAGCCTCCCATTCGGGTTCAAAATCTTTAAAATTTGACCTTCCCTTTGACCGGGCCTCCCATGACGCCTGGGTCGGCACAAAACGATTCTTGTTTGATAATGGAAGCGCTACAACGGCCACGACAAGTGCTTCGAAGGATATCACAACCATCGGCTCGGTAAGTGGAGGCGATGTCCTTCGCCTGAGCGTGTGGTTAAAAGGCGCCAATTTGGTTCCGGATTCTGCGGCCGCTTACCCGGTCACCTGGTCCGTGGGCTTTACCTATGGTTTCTGGAAAGGCAATGGCAATAACGATGGCTGGAACGCCATCGATGGTTATCCGGTGGACATGCAGTTTGTATTGCCTGCACAGACCTCTTTTGACTGGCGGGAATTTAAACTTGATGTTCCGGTCCCTGCGGATCCACTGACAAAGGGCATCTCGGT
>CAYWBI010000327.1:0-2455 GCA_964456445.1 uncultured Calditrichaceae bacterium | reverse complement strand
TATTGATGATCCCATAACCGTTACTATTGAACGGGACGGCTTGCTATTAACCAGAAACATCGGGCTACCAAAATACTATCCCCTTTTTTATAACATTGTGCAAATTATTGTAGGCAGTGTTTTCTTCTTTCTTGGGCTATTTGTAATTTATAAACGTCCCGGACGTTTAATTGCGAAAGTATGGCATTGGGCATCAATAGGGGCAGCGGTTATAATTACCTGTACGTGGGGAGAACTCGTTAGTAATTATATGCCTGTTTTTCTTGTTCCACGTTTTGCGTTCTCTATTTCATACGCTTTCGTCCCGACGCTTTTTCTACATGTCTCTTTGATCTTTCCCAGGGAAAAATGGCCAAATCTGAAGAAACTGCTTTTTCCCTTATATAGTTTTTCAATAGTGCTGGCTGCAATAAAGGTTTTATTTTTAATATATACCATTTATCCGGTCTCGCTCGCTTGGTTTTATAAATTTTTACTTATTTTTGATATTAACCGAATTTATTTTTCACTGGCAATTTTATCCGGCATCGGCATATTACTACACACCTATCTTACTACAACCGATCAGGTGGATAAACGTAAATTGCGTTGGGTTGGGCTTGGTCTGGCCATTGGGCCGCCGACATTTGTTACGATGTGGCAAATCCCCCAGGTATTATCTTATGATGCATTCTTACCTGAAGACATTATGGTGCTAATTATGCTGGCCGTGCCGGTAACATTTACGATTGCCATAGTAAAATACCATATTTTTGATATCGATCTGATTATACAGCGAAGTACAGTCTATCTTATGATTGTAATTGGATTGCTTTGCGTCTATGCCTCGCTAGTCGGTATTTCGATTCTCATCTTTAATACTTTTACGATTACCAATACATTGTTTTCTTCAATTATTGCAGCCGTTATTATTCCACTTTTTTTTGATCCTGCACGGCGCTATTTGCAAAAAAAAATTGATAAAAAGTTTTTTCATGTTCGTTATAATTATCGACAGGCGCAACAAAAATTGACCCATAAATTAAATAAATGTGTTGATCAAACAGCGATGGCAAAATTGCTGGTAACTGATTTAGATAATTTATTAAGCCCGGAGTGTCTTGGCTTTTATATAACAGACAACCGTAATAAGCAACCAGACAAATTAAGTGAAATGCGTTGTGAAAACATAAGCAAACATACATTAAACGGCCTGTACCATCTTGCATCTGCTTCAACAAAAATAATACTCGCCCAGCCCATACACGTTGAACCCGGAATTGATCTAAGTGAGTTCAATGGTTCGGAAATCTATGAAAAACACATTTCTGTCGTTGTTACGTTTAGAACACAACAACAGAAAATAGTTGCCCTGCTAATTTTAGGCCGTAAAAAGTCTGCCATGAGATACAGCCTTGAAGACATCGACTTACTAAAAACTATTTCCGCGCAGGTCAGCCTGACATTGGAGCGGATTACACTGCAAAAAAAGCTGGTTCTTAAAAATTTTGAGGCAGAGCATTTACAGGAATTAAATAAAATAAAGTCTTATTTCGTGTCCAGCGTATCGCATGACCTGCAAACACCCCTCACTTCGATTAAAATGTTTGCCGAACTATTAAGTGAGAAAAAAAATATTTCGCAAAACGATACAATTGAATACTTAGCTATCATTCAGGGTGAAAGTGAAAGGCTTTCCAGATTGATAAATAATGTTCTGGATTTTTCTAAAATTGAACGGGGTGTAAAGGAATATCATTTTTCCAGATTAAATATAATACATGTTGTTGAAAATGTTTTGAAGCTTATGCATTATCAACTTTTACAAAGGGATTTTCAAGTGGATTTTAATCGCTCAGAAAAGGAAATATTTATAGTGGCTGATAATGATGCACTTTTCGCAGCCATTCTAAACATCATCTCAAATGCGATTAAATACTCTGTTACGGAAAAATATCTTGGGATTTCTGTTGCGACAGAAGGTAGGCATGTCGCAATACAAATTAAAGATAAAGGCATGGGTATAGCCTCGGCTGAACAAACGCATATATTTGAAACTTTCTATCGGTCTAAAGAAGACAAAATTCAAAATATGGCAGGTGCAGGTTTAGGTTTAACACTCGTTTCCCATATCATAAAAGCACATCATGGGGAAATTAAAGTAACAAGCCGTCCTGGTGAGGGCAGCACGTTTACATTATTATTACCGATAGGTGAATAATTGTCATCCAAAACGGGAGGTATGGTTTATGAAACAACTTTTGATTATTGAGGATGACCCGGCAATTTTAAAAGCTCTACAGGCCAGCTTTGAAGAAGACGATTATAAGATCAAAACAGCATCCAATGGGACAACCGGTTATGAAATGGCCCTGAATCCGGAGATTGACTTAATCATTTTAGATTTGATGTTACCTGGCAAAAACGGAAAAAATATCTGTGGCGAACTGCGAAATAATAACATTACCACTCCTAT
>CAYWBI010000326.1:0-2481 GCA_964456445.1 uncultured Calditrichaceae bacterium | reverse complement strand
TGGCTTGTAGGTAATCATCAAGATCCAAAGTAAACTTTTTAGTATTGTTATAAATATCATACAAAATAGCTATTTGATGACTTGTATCGTTATAACACCTTGTTGCCAAATCAACATACTTATTATTGTCAAACGTACCCAACCTTATATTCGGATGAATCCCGTTGATATACATACTATCGCTAAAAATAAAGACACTATCATTATTGTAAAGAAATGAAATGCCTGCCCAGTTGTTGTAACGACCGTGACCGATTACAATGTCAATATCACCATCTTGGTCAATATCAGCCGCTGATACTGACCTGGCTGCCACGGGAACACGGTATTCTTCGGCAATACTAAGAGAAATAAACAACGCTATTATTAAGATAAAGGATTTTTTCATATCTGTTCTCCGTCTGTTATTTGATTAATAATAGTTTATGGGTGACGGATTGATTTCTTGTTTTAAGAATAACCACATAAACGCCGCTGCTTACGGCAAGCCCGGTACTGTTTTGGCCATGCCAGGCAATGCTGTGCATTCCCGGAGCCATTATTTTATCTTGAATGAGCTGGTTTATGAGATGTCCGCTTATGTTATAAATTTCAAGATTTACTCTTGTATGATTTTTTAGCGAAAATTGTATTATCGTGGAATTATTAAACGGATTGGGATATGTTTTTATAAGTTCAAAGTTTTTTGGAGTAAGCGGGTCCCCCATGCTTTGGACAGTACCCGGATATATTAGTTCGGATAAAAACAGACTATCACAATTTAGAAAATTATTATACTGAAACCCGGCAAGGGTAATGGCTTCTTTGGTTACCAGCGTATCCGACCAAGGCTTAAAATTAAAATGTACACGATTGCTATAATCACCTGTTTGATAAAGCGTATCAATTGTAACAGGATCACGGTCATCCCGAATGAATGATTTTATACTTAAACTATCAAATAGACCATAATAATTGTTCCTGCAATTAAAAGTAAGGATGGGGCAGCTGGCTGTATCCGCGCTTCTTTTTCCTAAAATCCCGCCGGGATATAGGACGATGGGTTTGTTTTTTTTAACAAAGGTATTGTTAACAATTTTTATTCTTTTGGCCAGCGAATCGAGAGCACCATTGTTTAACAGCTGATCATAAGCAATCTCAAGGACAATCCCGCTCGTTTTCGGATCATCTTCGCTTCTTTTAGAGTCAAAGATACAATTTCGTATTACCAATTCGGGCAAATTTATGATGCTCTCATAACGGCTGTACATGTCCGCCCAAATTCCGTTTTGCAACTGACCGCCAAAACGAATATTATTTATTTCGAACCGTTTAGCGGACGAAATAGTGCATCCACCATAAAAACCGGAGACAATCGTGGAATCACGGGATTGTCCGATAATGGTCAATTCAACCGATGGCACCTCGAAAGGGGAATAAACGCCATTTCTTACAAAGAGGGTATCGCCTTGCGTTGAGTTGTTGACGGCCTGTTGTATATCAACAAAGTCCCCACCGCCATTTGCATCGACAATCCAGGTATTCGCAATAACCCAATAGCTGAAAAAAAATAAAAATAAAAATATTCTTCTTAATTTTTGCATTTACTTCCTCCCGGTTTGATTATTTTAATAATAATAGTGTGTGGGATACGGGTTAGATATATTATTTGAGGAACGGACATCTAATCACCAAATTTTACATGACAGCCGCCTTAATCGCCTTTTGATGCAATATAACGTAGTAATTTTACTTTCACAACAAGTGGTTCGTTTTTTCACCGTTCAAAACCAAATCTTAGTTCATTTGTAAATCCCTGCCTTACCGGTACCCGGCGCTACCCTATTCTCCGTTCCAACCGGCCCAAAGCCCCCTGGGTCATTAGAACCAGCAACGCGGCCGGAACCGCGCCTTCCAGGATCAGCCCCATATCATCCAGGCGGATGCCGGTCAGGATGGGTTGGCCATAGCTCCCCGCGCCGATAAGCGCGCCAAGGGTCGCCGTACCGATATGGGGCACCGTTGCCGTCTTTATCCCGCTTAAGATGGATCGTGATGCCAGCGGCAGATAGACATGGATCAAGCGGGCAATGGGTGAAAGCCCAATAACTTCTGCGGAATCCCGGATGCCCTGCGGGATATCCTTTAATCCGCTTTCTGTGTTGCGTACGATGGGCAGCAGGCTGTGCTTTCAAGTCAAAGGGTAGAATCAACAAAGGTGTTATCGGCAGGATACCAATTTTATTATCCACAGTTAAAAACGGCTCTGCAGGATTTATTAAACAATTCTGCTGCTTGATACAGAAAGCCCAAATTTATAAATCACTCCGTTGACAGAACGTGTTTATAAAACAAACTCATGTTTTTATCTCTCAAACAAATCATACAGAACAGGAATTACAATAAGCGAGAAGAACATGGACCCTACCAGCCCGCTTATAACAGCGACGGCGAAGGGCTGTAATATTTCTCCACCTGTGCCTAATTGCAGGGCAAGGGGAA
>CAYWBI010000325.1:0-2491 GCA_964456445.1 uncultured Calditrichaceae bacterium | reverse complement strand
TCCTACCGGCTTCTAATCTATAGATGTAAGCGCCACTCGCCAGGTTTGTGCCGTCAAAGGTCACGTCGTAGCGGCCGGCGGTCTTGTAACCGTTAACCAGCGTGGCCACCACCCGGCCGGTCATGTCGTACACGGTAAGCGTGACCTCGCCTGCTTTGGGCAGATCAAATACAATTTGCGTTGTAGGATTAAAGGGATTGGGGAAATTCTGCCGTAACTTATATTGGTTTGGAACAAATAAACTTTGATTGGCAAAAGTCATTTGTTTTGAGAAAGAATTTTCCCCTTCAGCAGGGACAACGTTCATTATAAATGGTTTTTCTTTTCCAAATGTGATTTCCACATGGCCATTTATTGTTTTCCCCGGGGCAAAATATACCCTGCGTTCGATTTTTCCCGATTTTTCGTTTCCATCTGTTTTCACCTGATCGAGCAGGTATTTTTTACCGCCGCTGACAAACCAAAAAGACATTAATTCTTGGCCCGTCTCCATCCCAACCGTATCCAGGACAACCCGATAATCAAAGGACGCCTCGCCATTGATTTTTATGGGGTTTGTTTTAAGCCCCTGACCAAAAGTAATTGGTTCCCCATTAATGCTGATATGCTGTAAATCCACATTTAAATAAACACTATCTTGTCCGGTAGGGTAAATAAAACGTTTGTATTCGCTAACTTCCGCAATTGCATTTTTCGTCAAGTATGAATTCATAATGTAATTTTTAAGCAAATAAGGGCTTGAATTGTAAGTTGTCCAGACGGTAACGGGGGAATCAGCCGTAGGAAGGTTCGGATAATGGCCCGCACCATAATCGGCCTTTGACCAGGTTGAACTGTTGTAGTTATTGATTAGATTATAAATATGGTTTGTCTTTTGATAGGTCAATGTACTTCTATTGCTTTGTTCATCCCAGTTTATAGATGGGTAGAAATGCTCACTGTATTTTTCATCAATTTTTGTAAGATACCAGGCCTGGCTTGCATTATTATACATATCGTATTTGCAAAAATAGACACCCCGTTGACCACTGGAAGTGCTGACCGCCTCCCAAGAAACATATCCTTTGCCATCCGATGCAATATCCATGGTAGGGTTGTAATTTAAATATATCGCGGAATTAAATCCTGATGTAAGGCTTTTACTTACGGACCAGTTCCAAGAATTATTGCCCATATAGTCACCCTCAATATAGCGGATGTCGCCGTCATCCGACCATATAACCTTGGTCTTGCGCGTACCGTTATAAGTTTTTCCTATTACCGGATAACCGTCATAAGCACCGGGAATGATGGCCGGGCTACTCCAGGAACCACTGGAAAAGTTTCTGATTTTAATATTGTTACCTGCTTTCCATGCAACGTTTACGTACCCACTGCCGTCACCAACAATAACCGGCCGATGGCAGTCCGGGCCTGTCCAGAATCCGTATGTCGAAAACGAACCTTCGGATAAAATAATCGGGGTTGACCAGCCGGAAGTACTTTTCCTGGAATAACAAATAACATGGATTATTTGTGAATTTGACTTGGCCACTTCAGCTTCCCAAACCACATGAATATTACTCCCTGTCGGTTCGCTGGTTACGGCAATCGACGGAACGCTTGATAGTCCGGTGTATTGCGCTGGCGGTATTTGTTCGTCTTTGTCCCAGGCATAACCGTTGCTTGTAGATGTTGTGTGCCATATTTTACCATTGTCTTCGTAAACCAAATGGAGTCTTCCCGAGAAATCTTTGGCAATGCACCGGCCATTGCTATATCCGGTGGCCCGGGAGATATCGGAAGCCAAGTGGCCCTTGTAATTGGCTTGAACCGTTGAATTATTTTCCTTAAAAAGAACCGCTGTTTCATTATTATTGGCATATTTAAAATCGACATGGCTGCCTGTCCATTCTACAAAATTATAAGTAACGTCTTCATTATGTAATTTTATTATATCACTTTGAGGTGCTTTTAATGAATAATATGGAAAATTCAAGTTCTTTACATCAATTCCTCCCTGCATTAGAAATACATTATACGTACCAGACAATGGAATTTGTATAAATGTATTAGGCTGTATAAGATTTATTGTGTCAGAGACATACCATGGGTCATGGATAGATGGCATATTATCAATGGTAGAAGTAATCGTAGTGGAATATTCGTACTTAAAATTTGCAAAAATACTATTTTGTTCAGCTTGGGGTTGATAATTATCATTTTTTAGAAAAAAAAGCTGATCTATATTTTGCCAATCATGATGTTTTTTCCCAGATAAGATTACTTGATTTGTTTGAATATTCACTTTAGGTTCCCATTTTTCCAAAGGCATCAAACCATTAGAGTTAGAAGTTTTATAGTTTTTGTTTTGCAAATTTTGATCTTCAAAACTAATTGTTCCTCCAATATCAGTACCTGTTTCATCTGTGTTTTTGATTGTCCAATATCTCTTACTATTAATTGAATAGCGCATTATAGCATCTGCACCTGCAAACCAGCGATCATAAGC
>CAYWBI010000324.1:0-2507 GCA_964456445.1 uncultured Calditrichaceae bacterium | reverse complement strand
ATCCACTGTGCCTATCCACAAAACACCATTGTTGTCTTCATGAAGAGATGTAATCGTATTATTACTAAGGCTGGTTAGATCACTTTGCTTATGAAAATAATTTATAAAGCGACCTGTCTTTCGGTCCAGTTTGCTTAGCCCGCCTTCCTGATTGGTACCAATCCAAAGCATACCGTAAGAGTCTTCCAGTATCACTGTTGTATTGCTGCTGGCAATAGATGGCAGTTTTATAAATTTATCAATATTTTGAACAACCTGATTATACTGTTGATCATTAATTTTGAAGACCTGGATACCCCACCACTCCGGTACTTTCGGGGCAGCGGCATTCCAATTTCCATAGCTGTGACTGTCATCAGAGATATAGCGTAATTTATAGCTCCCGGCATCCAATGTCATGGCAAAAACCTGAAGTTTGTTTTTTATATCTCCTCCCGCATGACGGCTTTTATCGGATATTTGTTGCCATAATTTTTTGCCGTGCTCATCCTCCAGCCAGCCATAATCTACCATGTTGCTTATGGCTTCTCCCAGGCCAACAAGAAGCACTTTAGTTTTTTGGGACAAGGTAAATTGTCGGCTGCTGTCGGCATAATTTTTTACTTTTAAGATGGCTGCCAACGGCGTCTTTTTTGTTGACAATGTTTTTAGCATATTTTGGATAATGTTATTGTAGGTTGTATCCTGTCGCAGATATCGTGTAAACGTTTCTTTTTTACGGTCAAATTTATTCAGACCGTTTGCGGTGGTCAACCACAGCATACCATCACGGGTTTTATAAATTTGACGAACCGTATTGTTGCTTATACTGTGAGGGTCATCCGCAATGTAACTGTAATTTTTAAAATGATTGTTCTTTATGTCAAAACGGTTCAAACCGGATGTTGCCACGTCAAGCCAAAGTACCTCGCCTGCCTCGTCAGGGTCCTCATAAATCGAGCGGATGTTATTACCACTGATGCTGCCAGCATCCCGGGGGTTGTGCTTATAGTAAGTGAATGTGTTTGTTTTACGGTTAAATTTGTTCAATCCGCCCTGGTAGGTACCTATCCATAAAATATCGGGGTTGGATGTGGATTGCTCTATGGCATAAACCTGATTGCTGTTAAGCCCAGGGGATTTTCCCGTGGTTTTTCGATACTGATGGAAAGGGACACGACCGGGATCGATTTTATCTAATCCGCCCAGGGTTCCGATCCACATAACACCCGAAACGTCCTTAAACATTGTCCATATAGAATTGTTGCGTAACGAAGTGGGGTCATTTACATCGGCTTTATAAACTGAAAATTGACCGGTTTTTTTATCAAATCTGTTTAACCCACTACCTCTTGTACCAACCCATAAAACCTCCGGTTCATCCGGGTTTACAAAAAAGGACCATACATTATCATTGCTCAGGCTCAGTGGGTTTTGCGGATCATTTTTATAGTGTAAAAATTGATTTGTTGCCGGATCAAATTTATTTATTCCGCCGCCTTCCGTGGCAATCCATATAGCGCCGTTCTTATCCTGTATGATTTGGCGTACATTATTGCTGCTTATACTGTTTTTATTGTGTGGATCATTCCGATAGACGGTGAAGGCGTCTTTTTTGATATTGTATGAGGCAAAACCATTGTCCCACAGGCTAAGCCATAATCTGTTTTTATTTGTGTTGTCTTCTATTATTTGAAAAACGGCGTTTTGAGCAAAACCCTTGCCTGATTTGTATGTCGAAAAAGAAAATGATCCCGAGCTTCTGTCAAATTTTGCCAAACCTTTGAAAACGGTGCCCATCCACAAAGTACTATCGCTACTTTCAAAAATAGATATTATCGTATTCTTATAACGGTCAACCAGCGGGTTTGATGTCGGTGACAAATCATACCGATAGATTGTAAAATTATCCGTACCACGATTATAGCGGTTCAGCCCGTCTTCGGTGCTCATCCAAAGGTCTCCAAAACTGTCTTCAAAGATAGAGAATACATGGTTTTGGCTAAGACTGCTGCTATCCTGTGGGTCATGGCGATAGGTGCTGAATGTATAACCATCATATTTATTCAAACCATCCATCGTGCCTACCCACAGGTAACCTTTGCTGTCCTGATAAAGCGACTGTATGGCATTGCTGGTGAGGCCGTCCGAGGTATTGATATGCTCAAAAACCATGCGGTTTTCATTGGCGGACAGGTTTCCAATCGTTGTGATTAATAAGGTAAAAAATACTATGAAACAGTTTGAACGTTTCATTCAAGCTCCAACTATTTTAATTGAACAGGTAAAAGTTCTATAAGAAATAACGGTCTGCGACGCCAAAAATCAGAAAAGGAAAACATAACCATCCAGCTCATGTAATGCAAAGATTCAATATGTTCATTTAAGCCCGCTTTTGAAACAAGCAATAATAATCAGTTTTTCACTTTTATGACCACAAACGTCACATCATCATCCGGGTCGGCGTTATTTACCCAACCCGCACCTTCATTTTTCAAATAACTGATAATCTCCTCGGGGGCTTTTTC
>CAYWBI010000323.1:0-2519 GCA_964456445.1 uncultured Calditrichaceae bacterium | reverse complement strand
AAAAGCGTTTATATTACAACCCTTTTTACCTTAAATTATAGCTGAATAGTAACTATTCTGTTCTGCCCCACAACAATACCATACTGACGGATGTCCTCGTAACGGGCATCCACAACAATATAGGGGTACTTATTTGTTAATTTCCTGTTGCGCCATCTATGGATATTGCCATCAAGGTTTTTGGCCAGTGAGCTGATCATGCTTTTTGATACACTATCGCCACAAAGCGCCTCAATAAGGCCACGTAAAAAATCAGAATCATCCAATAAAACTTTTTGGATTTCCTTCACTATTCCTATATTTTAGTTTTCTCTTTTTGCCATGTCTTTTCCTTTCTTTTTTTGCTCAAATCAAATTTAGGAAGGACATGGCAATTATTCGCATCTTTACCTTTTTATACGAAATTAAGGGCACAATCTTATGCAGTTACGAGGGAAATTTTAGATGATATATTTTTATCTGCCGGTTTACATCTGTCTCTTGTTGAACCTTCCACTATTTGCTCACGCCCAAAACACGGCCCCCAATAATTTCCTGCAATCAAAATTAATCCACCTCAGCGTAGATGACGGGCTGTCACAAAATGGCGCTTTTGCAATTGAACAGGACAGCAAAGGGTTTATGTGGATCGGCACAAAAGACGGCCTGAACAAATATGATGGTTATTCCTTCACTGTTTATACCCACGATCCATACGATTCCACTACAATTTCCAATAATTCCATTAGGACAGTTTTTGAAGACAGCAGAGGTAAATTATGGATTATTACCTCTAATGGTGAAATTAATTTAATGGACAGGAAAACCGAGTTGTTCCATAAAATGCCTTTTACCATTCAACTTTCAACATCCATAACTGAAGACAAAAACGGTAATATCTGGATTGGAACATTCCGCAGCGGGCTATACCTGATTAAGGGTGATGATATTTTAACATCCAATTATCGGTTCGCAAATTTTAAACATCGCCCTGATGAGCCCAATAGCATTATTGAGAATGACGTATTGTGTTTAACTGTTGACAGAGATAGTGTTTTATGGATAGGGACAAGTTCCGGTTTGGACAAATTAACTCCCCATACAAAAAAGTTCGGGCATTATTTTGTAAAGGAAGCTTTTTCCAATAAAATGAACAACACAATATCAGCCGTAATAAATAATAATGACAGTACTTTGTGGTTGGGTTCGACGGCGGGAGTAATTTTGTTCAACAAAAACACGGGATATTCTAAACTGTATTCAGATGGATTTAGGTACCAAGGAAATAATTACACCGGCGGAACAATCAGTAACCTTGTAAAAGACAATAATGGCAACTTATGGATGCGTAAAGATGGCAGCTTAGTTTTATTTAATGTTGAGAAGAAAGCTTATAGTTATATTGAGCGGGATGTTCTTCCTGCAATTTCAACGATCATCATTGACAGGGCCGGAGATATCTGGATTGGCACCGGTTATGGGATTTATATACACTTTCCCGGATCAAATTGGTTTAGATCATTTCCAAATAAAAAATACAAAAAACAGTTCCAATCACAATTAACCACCCGGGCAATATTAGAGGATTCCCAAAAGAATATATGGTTTAGCAGCTATAATTATATCTACAAATGGAATAGGAAAACAAACGACCTGACAGCTTATGGAACCCCCGGTGATGTTAATGGGTTTGGCAGTACAGGAGCTTCATCGATTATAGAGGATCGAAACGGAAATTTATGGTTCACCAGTTATAACGGATTGTATTATTTTAATACGAAAACAGATGAACGGATACATTTTAAAGTCAGCCGGCCCACTTATCAAACTGTACTAGGTGTTTTCGAAGACCGGCTAGGCACTATTTGGGTTGTAAGTCAAGAGAATCTCAGTAAGCTGATCGATTTTAAAAAAGGCCGTTTTATCAACTACCGTTATAACAATAATCCCGTTTCCGGATTTGCATCAAGCGCTTCCATGATCTATCAGGATAAGGACGATGACTTGTGGTTCACAACAAATATGGGGTTGGTAAAATTTAGTCTTAAAAACGAAAAGTTTACCTTTTACAGAAATGATGTTCAAAATCGCAACAGTATTAACAGCAATATTGTCAAGAGTATCTGCCCGGACCCACTTGACCCGGATGAAAAACTTTGGATTGGCACAAGCGGCGGCGGGCTGAATTTATTTGATAAACAAACCAAGGTCTTTACACATATAACGAAAAAGAACGGTTTGCCAAATAATGTTGTTTATGGAATATTGCCTGATGAGCAGGGTAACTTGTGGATAAGCACAAACCGGGGGTTGTCCAAATACAATCCTGTACGAAAAAAGTTTGTAAATTATGATGTTGATGACGGGTTGCAGAACAACGAATTTAATACGGGCGCTTTCTTCAAAGGCAATTCCGGTGAAATGTTTTTTGGTGGAATCAGCGGCTTTAATTATTTTGATCCCCGAAAAATTACCCAGAACAGATATGATGCAAATACCGTATTTACAGATTTCAAACTGTTTAATAAATCCGTTTCGGT
>CAYWBI010000322.1:0-2524 GCA_964456445.1 uncultured Calditrichaceae bacterium | reverse complement strand
TATTTTGTGGAAATCGCCACCGGCCCGGCTTTTGGCTCTTCCATTATCGAATCGGCGAGCGTTCCGACGAATACTTATCAACCGGCAACTGTTTCTTCTGTGGAGATGGTTTATTGGTGGCGGGTGCGGGCAGACAACTCCTGCGCCCAGGGTACTTTTTCCAATTCCAGTTTCCGGTGTGCCATGGCCCCGGTTACCCAGGTGACGGTAAGCGGGCGGTCCAGCTTGTCCGGCAGCAAAACAAAATCCTTGTTGAAAGTATCGATCATGTCCCGGAATTCACCCACCCCGTTTTCTATCTGATAGAAGGCGTCGTAATATTCCGCGGGCGGGATTTCCTGTTTGGCGCGGATAAAAAACTCATCGGAGAGATAGACATAATGCACCCCGAATTCCTTTTTTAAACGGACACGGCGTTCTTCCACAAAACGGATTTGTTCCAGCAGTTCCTGCGAAGTATGCATACGCAGCGGCGTCAGACGCGAGCGGTGCCTGGTTAAACCGATGGGCACGACGGCAATGGAGCGCACGCCGGGATAAAATTGTTTGAGATCATTGACGGTTTGATCAAAGATGGCGCCATCATTGATGCCGGGCGTGAGTACGATTTGGGTGTGCAGTTCGATGCCGTTCTCCGTCAGGTATTTCATTTTTTCCAGGAGGTGGTCGTCTTTTTTGATACCGAGCAGAAACTTACGTGTCTTTTCCTCGGTGGAATGTACGGAAATATACAACGGCGACAAGCGTTGCTCGACAATACGTTCCAAATCCTTTTGACTGATGGTGGTCATCGTGACATAATGACCATACATAAAGGAATAGCGGTAATCTTCATCTTTAAAGTACAGCTGTTTACGCATTTTACGGGGATTTTGATACACAAAACAGAAGACGCAGTTGTTGCCGCAGGCCATCAGGTTCATATCTTCCAGGGTAAGACCGAGGTCTTCATCGGCGTCTTTTTCGATTTCAAAAAGGGTTTGCCCGTCGCCGCGGCTGATGAGCACTTCCAGCTCTTCCGCGGCTTGGTAAAAACGGTAATCGAGCCGGTCACCGATTTCCTTGCCGTTGACCGAATGCAGGAGATCACCGGGCCGGATATTCAGTTCCTCGGCGATGCTGCCGGGCGTTATTTCAATAATTTTTATCATGTTGGTTCCAATGGAAAATAAGCAGGAAATTTACATCGGGGCGGGTGCAAAAGCAAGGTGGATAAAATGGGGGCATGGCAGGGTAGGCAAACAACCGTCAACAAACAACAAGATAGAATCTTTTGACTTTGGGAACGACTTTATTTACACAACATTTTGGAGTTGATTAACTGAACCCTTCATAATTTTAAATATAGAACGTACATCATGAAATATTTATTACTATTCACTTCATATCTTTCTCAGCCCTCAACTTAATACTGCTATGTCTAAATATTTTCACATAAAATATTAAAATAATAAAACCGATAAAAGCTTGCCCCAATAAAAATGGATAAAACACAGACTCATTCTCAGAATAATATAGCAATAATTCACCCATACTTGGACTATGGTTAAATTTTGATGTTACATATTCATAATAAATGACGTATAAGGTGTATATATACGATAAGAAAAGCAAAACAATCAAAATAGTCTGTGTTGATAAATCAATAATTAAATTTTCACTTTTTCTAACTCTCACCCAAGCTACATATACTATCAAGACGATAGATACTTCAATTAAGAAATATGTTCCATATTCACTTAAAAATATAAAATCAATCATTGTTTTTCTTTTTCTTCAAAAAAAATAGAATTGTTTAGCTATTTTGGTCAAAAATATTTTGCATCAACGTGTTTGGGACTATCCCTTATGAGTAGTCTATAAGCCATTCTCACTATTTCTTCACATGGAAAACAAGTAAGAAAATCTACATCGAGGCGGGTGCAAAAGCAAGGTGGATAAAATGGGGGCATGGCAGGGTAGGCAAACAACCGTCAACAAACAACAAGATAGAATCTTTTGACTTTGGGAACGACTTTATTTACACAACATTTTGGAGTTGATTTAAAATACCGGTGGCAATGTTGATATTCGTTATCCGTGGTTTGTTAATTCAAGGGGTAATCAACCGGATCATTTTGAGAATTATACTTTTACCATTAATGGTTTTGACTTTAATATTTCTCTGGGGCAAAGTGGTCCAAATTATAACTGGGCTCCCGCTACTACTCTGTAAAGGCGCCAAGACGCAAAATAATTAATAAAGGTCCCTCGGTTCCGCTTCGCTCCACTCGGGATGACAAAAAGTTTGAGCGCTGCAGTTGGGATAACCCGTCACTGCCCTTTCGAACCCAACAACCAGAAATCGGCCATTGCCACAATTCGGGGTGAAAAATCTTATGGGCGTGGATAAAGCGTTTTTTTTTGGAGCGCATCGACTGTGTCGATGCTTTATCCTTATACCAAAAATTTATACGTATGCGAAAGTTAGTGTTACATAGTTTTTTTACCAACCCGCACCATTCTTCCATTTGGTAGTTTTGAA
>CAYWBI010000321.1:0-2526 GCA_964456445.1 uncultured Calditrichaceae bacterium | reverse complement strand
AGTTAATACTCCAGGCGATGTAGTGCAACCGACGATATATTCATGTCGTCTCCTTGTTTGTGACGGGAAATAATTTGAATTTGTTATTTTATATGCAAATTACATAAACTGTTGGGATACCGCAACGCAAGGAAAATCTATTATCTAAACAACGGATTGAAACAAATTACAGCAATAGGTGTACACAGAAAACAACTTACTCACAGAATGGAACCTGAACACGAATTTATGAAAAAATCAATTCTTATATTTATATTCTTTCTGTTGATATCCAAACCAGGCATGGCCCAACAAACTTCCATCTGGTCGCCCCCGCAAAAAGATTCTTTGCTGGTAATGATGGATCATATTTATAACCTGGAATTTGCACGGTCCAAGGCCATGCAAATCCGTTATAAAAAGCGTTTTCCCCGGCGACCGGAGGCCGACTTTACCGAAGCCATCGCGCTTTGGATGCAAATGCTGGCCGATATATACAACCCAAAATATGACGGTGTTTTTGTGGACCGGCTGGATAGCCTGATCGAGCGCATGGATATTTACGACGATGACGACCCGCAGTTTCCGGTTGCCCGTTTTTATATAAATGCCGCCATCGGTTTTAAGGCCATCATGCATGTGTCGCGACAGCAATGGTTTTCCGCCGCGCTTGAGGGACGCAAGGCCATCGGCAGTGTGAAACGGGCGCTGCAAATGCCCAAACCCTATATCGACGCCCGGTTCGGTACGGGGCTCTATCTTTATTTTGCGGATATCATCCCCGGTATGTACCCCATCCTCAAGCCATTGTTTTTATTCTATCCCGACGGGGACAAAAAACGCGGGCTGGCGGATTTAAAAAATGCAGCACAGAACGGTATCTTTTCCCAGGTGGTTTCGGGTTACATGTATGCCCAAATTTTGCTTACCAGGGAAAGACGTTTTAGCGAGGCCTACAAGGTAATGAAGGTGATACAGAATAAATATCCTCAAAACCCTGTGTTCATCGGTTTGCTGGCACGAATCGCCTCGCGCATGGGAAAATTTAAGGAGGGATTAAAATTACTGGATACCTACAGCCGGCGGGTTGCAAAGCACACGCCGTATTATCCCGCGCACAATATGCGTATGATAAACTTCCGTTACGGCAACCTTTACAGCCGAAAACATAAGTGCGATCAAGCCCTTTCCTATTTTGAAAAAGCCATGCAGCCCCTGGAAAACAAGCTTATCGATGAACGTCTGCAGCGTTATAAAATTTTCGCCGCCCTGCAATCGGCTTATTGCCTGGAACGCCTGGGCCGCGATACGCAGGCAAAAGAGCGTTTTGAACGGGTTTTGGAGATGAAGGATTTTAACAAAAGCCACTACTGGGCGGAGCGGCATATAAAACAGATAAAGGCCCGGGCAAAAAAAACGGGGAAATAGATAGAAACACTTCTTGTTCGCCAAAATGACTTGAAGCTCTTTTGCCGATATAACCCAGCATAAACACATTCATTTTATGCTCATCAGATATTCCAAAGGGGTCATAACGGGTAAGCGGGAATTTTTAAAGTCTTTAATGTTGCGGGTAATTAAAATTGTACATTTTGCATCCAAGGCGCTATAATATTGTAATGCATCCTCAAAGTCTTTGAAATTAGAATTTAGTCCTTTTTCAATGGTTGTTTCATCAACGCCGACAATCGTTGAAACTATTTTAAATTTACGCAATTTTAATTTTGCGTTTTCTGTTCCTTCAAATTTACAAAGAAAATAATTAACGGTCGCATACGACAGGGAAGAAGCCACAATTTTGACTTTTCCTAAATCGGCCAACGTAACAATTTTTGCTACGGAATCATAATAGTTTAACCGTTCGCCAAGAAAATCAAGCATGACATTTGTATCAAAAAATATAATGTCTTTCATCGATATTTTTCAAAAAGGTGTTGGCGGTACATTTCTTTATAATCCAAATCCTCCGGGATACTCTTTCCGCTACGGATACTTTTTACAAACGGCGATATTTCAATCGTCCCTTCATTATCCGAATTCTCCCGGCTTACCAGATATTTTAAATACGCCTCGATCATGCGGGACAAGCTTTTGTTTTGCTTACCGGCATATTTTTTAGCTTTTTCAATTACATTTTTATTAAGCTTCAATGTGAGTTTTGCATCCATTTTAGCCCTCTTTTTGCTTAGATACGTATAAATATATAGCATCAATCCGTACAGCGCAATTTTTTTCTACGGATACTAAATGCAAAGCCGCCTTGTTTGTTTATCCTGCCTGAAATTTTCCTTCAGTTTTTCCAATGGATGGGTTTTACTCCCCCGGATGTGGCTAATGACCTTACCAGGAAATTATAATATCTTCGATTTATGATTTATCCTCATTGATAAAAATGGCTTATTCTTTCACACCCTTTTATAGAGTCTGCGAAGCTGCTATGTTAACATGTTTGGAAAAAATCAAACCACTATGAATAATCTTCCTCTAAAAATTAGTTACTATTCAGCTATAATTTAAGGTAAAAAGGGTTGTAATATAAACGCTTTT
>CAYWBI010000320.1:0-2532 GCA_964456445.1 uncultured Calditrichaceae bacterium | reverse complement strand
GCGGCCAACAAAGGGGTGATCGTTATTGCCACCAACGGGAACTCCAGGATATCATACAGATAAATTCCTACCGCCAATAACATTTCCTACCGGCTGCTTGTGGACGGTTGTTTGCTGCCCCATGTGCGCCGGATTGCCTGAAATAAAATCCCGGTCATCTATAAATCCTGCCAATCCCGGTTCAAATGGTAGGGTGCGGCAAAAGTCTGAACCGGGATGAAACGGATGTCAGGATTCCCGGGATGGGGCTGTCCGTCTGCCCCATGACCATGTCTTGAACCGGTTACAGACCACACAGTAAGAAAGCGAAAACATCATCACCCTGTCCCACGGCCGGAAAACCTTCGGCCTGCCAAACAGGGCCCAAACCTGGGTAAGGAACCCGGCGGCCAACAAAGGGGTGATCGTTATTGCCACCAACGAAGACGACGCCGGGTACGACTTGCGTTTTTACAGCTCGGAATACGGCAACACCACATATCGGCCCTATCTCGACATTACCTATAAACATGAATACCAAAAAGATTATTATTTGAAAGACCATTTGGGTAATATATGTGTGACGGTTGATGAAAACGGGGACGTAAAAGGCTACAATGATTATTACCCCTTTGGGCTTTAAATGCCCCAGCGCCATCCCCAATGACATGTACAAGTTTTCCGGAAAGGAGTTAGATGAACCCCGATAAGAACGCTCGCTTCCGGGCTCGCAAATCGGGATGAAATCATCCATGATTTCAGAGAGCGGGTTGGATTGGTATTACGCAGTTTATCCCGATGTTGTTTATCGGGAGGGCCCGCTACTATGACCCGGTGATTGGGCGCTGGCTGAGTGTGGACCCGCTGGCGGGGAAGTATCCTGGATATTCGCCATATAATTACGCTCTAAACAATCCAATAAAATACATTGATCCTGATGGTCGTGATGGCGGTGTTATTAGTGGCCCCACAGTCGTGGCGGTAGGTGTGCTTGTTATTGCAACTGCGGCAACAATTGAACACAACTATAAAATGGCAACGGATGCTGCTTACAGAAATGCATCATTAAAAGTAGCAAGAACAACAACGACAGTCGTTAAAGATGCTGTTGGCAGTTTTATAGATGGGGTATTAAGCTTTTTTGGCAGTGAAAACTTAAAAGTTACTGATAAGCCTTTGGAGAAGACGAACGTAAGAGATTCGGGATTAATAGATAAGACTGATGAAGAAATAATGGCAGGAGCTAGAGATAAATCATTATCTGCAGATGAGAGGAGAAGATATCAGAAAGAAGAAAAAGCTAGAGGGAATAGAAACAGACAAAAAAGGAATAATAATAAGAAGAAAAAGCCAAAGAAAAAAAATCAAAATTCCAATAATAAAGAAAAGAATGCTCAAGAATAATTAGGATGTTTTATTATGTTAACTTACAAAAATGATGATGAGCTCATTACTTGGTTAGATACTGTTAAATTAAATCATGATAAGCCCAATATGAATGTTGTTGAATTATTAAAGTCAAAAAACAGTATTATCCGAGAAACTGTAATCGAGTGTCTAGAAAGAAATCAAGTTAAAAAATCTGTTAGTTTTTTAATACCCTTATTAAATGACTATTCAGTTTCTGTGCGAATTAGTGCTGTTAAAGCAGTTGGGAATTTACTTGAAAAAAAAAAATTCCCAAAAGAGCTTTTGCATGTATTAGATGATAAAAATGAGTTAGTAAGAATTAGTGCTATTGAAGCTTCATCAATAATTGGAGATATGAATATAGTTCCATTTTTAGAAAAAAAAATAAGTGACAATTCTAGTTTAGTTAGGTTTTATGTTTATATAACACTTGGAGAATTTCATAAGAATTCAAGCTATAAATTGTTAAAAAATAAAATTGGATTAGAAAAATCTACTTTTGCAAAACTTGGGATTTACGAAGCTTTATTTTTATTTGGAGATAATGGTTATTTAAACAAAATTATATCAATAATGAGTTCAAAAAGTTATAGAGTCAGATGTGCAGTAATTAATTCTTTAATTAATTTACCTCTGAAAAAAGAAGAGAAAAAATTGGTAAGAGATAAAATTATATCTTTTAGGAAAAATGAAAAAACTAATGCAGTTAAATCATTATTTGAAAAACTAGATGAAGCCATAAAAATAAAATGAGCCGATAAAATAGTTTTTTGCAAATTCATCCGGTTGGATTAAGGCAAAAGATATTCCTGCCAGCGCCCATGTCCTTTCGGCAACCATGAATATGTATTTTTATACCCAGGGCGGCAGCTCATCTTCTGCCCCCTGGATCGACCGGCCGATGCGCACCTACCGCCTGACCCGTGACTGGAACGAATACCAGGCCACCAGCGTTAAGGCCACATCATCGGTTAACTGGACCGGTACTTTGGCCGAAGGCGACTATGACCCGCAATACGAAAGCGAAAACATCATCACCTTGAGCCACGGCTGGAAAACCTTTGGCCTGCCAAACAGGGCCCAAACCTAAGTGAGCGGCCCGGCGGCCAATAAAGGGGTGACCCTTATTGCCACAAACGGGAA
>CAYWBI010000319.1:0-2538 GCA_964456445.1 uncultured Calditrichaceae bacterium | reverse complement strand
ATTTCTGCTTTTGCTCTTGGCCCTGTCACTGTACAAATCCCGCCCGGCCCCCTTTGCTGCGTTCACGGCTTTACTGTTTATCTGTCTTGGGGCGTTGGCGGGCTGGCAGGCCTTTTACTTGTTTGCCCCCGGGAATTATGGGTTTGCGCTGTCCAACCTTCAGGGGTTCCACGGCAGGGTGATTGAGGCGCAACACAGTTCAACGGGCCACGTCCACTACCTGATCGCGGCAGATAGTTTGAAAACCCCCCATGGCTGGCAGCCCGCCAAACAGCGTATATATCTCACCCAGGGCAGAGGGCAAAAGGAAATGCACTATGGGGATGTGCTGTGCGTGCTTACAACGGTGGAGCGCCCTTTGCTTCCCGCTAATCCGGGTGCCTTTAATATGCGGCGTTATCTGAATTTAAACGGGATATTTTTACAAGCCCGCTTGAATAAAAATGACCCGGTGGAAATAATAAGACAGCGCCAGGGGCCTTTTGTTATGATACACATCGTCCTGGCGGCACGCAGGACTTTGAGTACAATCATCACCCGTTATCTGCCACCAGGGTCCGCCGCCATCGTCCGGGCGCTTATACTGGGGCAGCGACAGGATATCGGTCGTGATGTATTGCTCAATTTTCAAAAAACAGGTGTGGTACATGTGCTGGCCATTTCCGGGCTTCATGTGGGTTTTATCGTTTTGCTGCTTTATGGCCTGCTTGCGCTGGTGCGTGTGCCGTCGCGTCCACGGCTGGTGACATTGACGGTCTTTTTGCTTTTTTTTATCATATTGGTAAATTTTAAGGCGCCGGTGATGCGCGCCTCATTGATGATTGTTTTATTGCTACTGGGGCGGGAAATGTCCCGGCCACAGGACAGCCTGCAAGTGTTGGGGCTGGCCGCCTGGATTTTGTTGGCTTTTCAACCGCAGCAACTTTTGATGCCGGGTTTTCAATTTTCCTTCGCCGCCGTGGGAGGGCTGTTGTTGGGAACGCCAAAACTGAAAAAAGCGTTACCTGCCTTCTCTGCCGATCATCGCCTGGGGCGCATGCTTAATAAATACCTGCGTTTGCCGGCACTTGCCTCGCTGTGCGCGGTTTTGGCCACCCTGCCGCTGACCTGGTATTATTATGGCATGCTACAGACCGGGGCGGTTTTTGTAAATATTGTGATCATTCCCTATATAGGGTTGGTGGTGATGCTGGCCATCCTGTTTTTATTCTTTGCCCTTATCCCGGGGATGCCGGCGGCCGGGCTGGCCTGGATACTCGATACGCTGATCCGCTGGATGTTAACGTCTGTCGCGGGGCTGGCCCGGCTCCCCTTTATCTATTTGCGCACGGCCCGACCAGGCAGCGTCATAGTGCTTCTGGTTTTTGGTATTATTCTGGGGATGTATTTTTATCCCCGTAAATCTGCCCGGCGGTTCCTGGTTTTTTTAACCGCGTTGCTTGTGTTTATTGGCGGTTTAAATTTGCTGAGCCGACGGTACCGGTTGCGTGTTTCCTTTATAAACGTGGGGCAGGGCGATGCGGCCTTGTTGGAATTCCCGAATGGTAAAAATATGCTTATCGATGGTGGTGACAGGAATTTTTCCTTTGATGCCGGGGAGTATTATGTGGCGCCGTTTCTGCAGACGCGTGGCGTCCGACATCTGGATTATCTGTTGGGTACCCATCCCCATAGTGATCATGTGGGCGGGTTTATTTCCCTTATACGAAATTTTGAAGTAGATACCCTGATCCTGAACGAATTTGTAATTCATACAAAACTATACACCCATTTATTGCAAACTGCACGGAGGCGTCATGTAGTGCTGCGCCATAGGCAAAGCGGAGATATTCTGTCTGTCGATCATAAATTACGGGTGTTTGTTCTGCATCCCACCGATCGTTTTGAACATGGGGCGGGGCAGGAAGGCGAGCTGATAAATAACAGTTCCATCGTCTTAAAAGTGCTTTATGGAAAAACATCTTTCCTGCTTACCGGGGATGCCCAGGGTTTGGCGGAAACGGCGATCGATCGTTATGGCGCTTTCTTAAACTGTGATGTGCTCAAGGTCGGGCATCATGGCAGTCTGACATCCAGCGCCCCCGCATTTTTAAAGTGGGCCCGTCCAAAATATGCCGTCATATCGGTTGGCCGGAACAATAAATTTCATCATCCCGGTAAACTGACTTTGTGGAGGCTGGCACATTTTGGCGCCGATGTGCTGCGGACTGACCGCGTTGGAGCTGTGCTTTTTGAAAGCGATGGGCAAAATCTCCGATTGCTGCGCTGGCATTAAAAAGTTCTGTTTAAAGTCGGCTGCCATTTAAAACCCGCATGGGAAATCATTCCTGCAGAATCTTCCGGACAGTGGAAGTTTTACTGAATAGGCAAAGCATACGCAGGCAAATCGACAAAATCTTTTTCCACTTATCAAAGGAAACCTGGTGAGTTGAATCCGATACGCGGCATAGTGAAGGCCTCTTTTGCCCTGCACGCATAAAAGATTTGGCTCTACTGGGTTTTGTGTGGGTAAATACTTAGATAGAAAGAAAATTCAGA
>CAYWBI010000318.1:0-2547 GCA_964456445.1 uncultured Calditrichaceae bacterium | reverse complement strand
ATACCGAATCAAATGGATATGTGGCCAAATTTCCGAAGTCCATTGTTATGGGACTTTTTCGCCGTGGGTACGTATTTTAGCGTTTCGTTTATGTTTTGGTACACCGGGCTTATCCCCGACCTGGCAACCCTGCGTGACAGGGCTAAGACCCGTATCCGTAAAATAGTTTATGGGGTTTTCTCCTTAGGATGGCGCGGCGGAAATAAGCAATGGAAACATTATGAACTGGCCTATTTAATTCTTGGTGGGCTATCGACGCCCTTAGTATTGTCCGTGCATAGTGTTGTGGCCACCGACTTTGCAACGGCCGTTATACCGGGATGGCATTCTACCATATTTCCGCCATATTTTGTAGCAGGTGCGGTATTTTCTGGTTTTGCGATGGTTATGACTCTCGTGCTTATTGCCCGAAGGGTTTATCATTTAGAAAATATTTTGACCATGCGACACCTTGAAAACATGAATAAAATTATCTTGGTAACAGGGTCAATGGTGGGATATTCGTATGCTATGGAATTCTTTATCGCCTGGTATGGTGGCAATCCTTATGAAACCTTTACTTTTCTGAATAGAGCATTTGGCCCTTATGCCTGGGCCTATTGGATTATGATTTCCTGTAATGTGATTGTTCCGCAAATCTTCTGGTCCAGGACCCTCAGACGCAGTATCCCTGTAATGTTTGTCGCATCCATTTTTGTAAATATTGGTATGTGGTTCGAACGTTTTGTAATTGTTGTATCCTCCTTATCCGCTGATTTCCTGCCATCAAGCTGGGATTATTTCTCGCCGACCTTTTGGGATATAATCATGTTGGTTGGTTCATTTGGATTGTTTTTTAGTTTGTTCCTATTGTTTATTAAACACTTGCCAATGGTTGCCATGACCGAAATAAAAGGGGTGATGCCCGAGGCCGATCCACATTTTTATCACAATCAAAAAGGAGGGCAGGAATAATGGCTTCCTCTACAAAAAAAATATTTGGTGCCTTAGCTGAATTTGCAAATCCGGCAGAACTCATCAGCGCTGCCGAACATTTACGCGATGCGGGTTTTAAAGAGTTTGATTGTCACTCTCCGTTTCCCATACATGGCATGGATGAGGCCATGGGTGAAAAACGATCTCCCCTGGGGTACATCGTGGGCACCGTAGCTATTATTGCTTTTTTGGGGATGATGGGATTCCAACTTTGGACCTCCGGCATCGATTACCCGTTGGTTTTATCAGGAAAACCGTTTTTTAGTTATCAGGCTTTTGGTGTGGCCAGTTGGGCTGTAATGGTATTAACCTCATCGCTAACTGCTGTAATAACTATGTTGATATTGAATAAACTGCCACGCTATCACCATCCGCTTTTCTTTTCAAAAAATTTTGAAAAAGTGACAACCGATGGTTTTTTTGTAAGCATTGAATCTGATGACGCGAAGTTTGATGACGACAAAACCTGCCAGCTTCTGGAGTCTATTGGCGGTACAAATGTTGAATTATTAGAAGAAGAGTAAAAATATGTCCAAGCATCTCTATCTGGAAATTTCTGTATATCGTTGGGTAAAATCCATATTGATACTGGCTCTTTCGGTTTTTCTGATGAGCTGTTTACGCGGAAAACCAACGACTGTACCACCGATCCATCTAAACCCGAATATGGATGACCAGCCGCGTTACGACGCCCAGGAGGCCAGCCCCTTTTTTAACAATGGCCGGGAAATGCAAATGCCCGTTGAAGGCACCGTGGCCCTTGATGAGCTATATGAAGATGATGCGTTGTACCGGGGTAAAGACGCTAAGGGCAAATGGGTTACCCGCATTCCTGTAAATGTCGATCAAAAATTAATGGCCCGGGGCCAGGAACGGTTTAATATCTTTTGCGCACCTTGTCATAGCAAAACAGGGGATGGAAAAGGCATTGTCGTTCAAAAGGGGTTTATGCCGCCACCTTCTTTCTATCAGGAAAATGTTCTAAAATTTGACGATGGATATATTTATCATGTAATCACAGACGGCATCCGTGTAATGCCGGACTATAAAAAACAAATACCCGTACATGACCGCTGGGCTATTGTGGCTTATGTACGCGCCCTGCAACGTACGCGTACCGCAAGCAAGAGTGATGTACCTGAAAATAAATTAAACGAGCTAAAATAGAGAAGTTATACTATGAATTTTGACAATTCGACATTTACTTTTAAAGATCAGGGCAAATACGGTAATACAAGCTTAGGGATAGGCGTCGTTTTTATTATTGCCATGATTGCCGGTTACTTTATGGACTCAGTTCAATTCTATCAATCTTATTTGCTGGGCTACCTGTTCTGGCTTACACTTGCATTGGGTGGGCTGTTTTTTACCTTGGTTAACCATCTGTTTGGATCGGAGTGGAACCTGGTAACCCGTAGGATAAATGAAGCGGTAATGATGAGCTTTGAACTGTTGGCCATCCTGTTTATTCCGATAATTTTAGGGATGCATCATCTTTTTCATTGGACCCATGCGGAAACGGTTGCCCACGACATGATATTACAGGCAAAAGCCGGATACTTAAATGAAACC
>CAYWBI010000317.1:0-2583 GCA_964456445.1 uncultured Calditrichaceae bacterium | reverse complement strand
AACGGTTGCCCACGACATGATATTACAGGCAAAAGCCGGATACTTAAATGAAACCTTTTTTATAATCCGGGCTGTAATATATTTTGGGGCCTGGATTTTTATAAGCCGCTTATTGCAAAAATATTCGCTCAAGCAAGATGTGGAATCAAATGAAGAAAATATTCTAAAGTTAAAAAGAATCAGCGCGCCAGGGATGGTTATATATGCCCTGACCAGCAGTTTTGCTTCGTTTGACTGGATGATGTCGTTAAACCCGCATTGGTATTCTACAATTTATGGTGTATATATTTTCGCCGGTAGTTTTTTGGCAATCCTCAGTTTTGTAATAATTTTTGCCTTATACCTGCGTGGCAAGGGTGTAATGAAAGAAGCTATTACGGTAGAACATTATCAGGATTACGGTAAATTATTGCTTGCCTTCCTTGTCTTTTGGGGATATATCAGTTTTTCCCAGTATTTTTTAATGTGGTACGCAAACATTCCGGAAGAAACGATTTGGTATTTAAACCGCTGGGAGGGAACTTGGAAAATTATCACCATGGTTATTGTTATCGCCGGTTTTTTTATACCGTTCATGAGTGTTCTCACACGCGCCTCAAAACGAAACCTATCATGGTTGAAACTGGTTGCAATTTGGGTGTTTGTTATGCATCTGATTGATATTTATTGGTTGGTGGTCCCGACATTTTCAAAAACCGGAGCTACATTTTCCTGGCAGGACCTCGCCGCTGTCTTTGGGATCGGCGGTTTGTTTCTATGGAATTTTATGCGCAAATATACAAGCAGGCCCACCATTCCGGTCATGGACCGACGCATGGAAAAATCGTTTCATTTTAAAAACGTTTAATTGGAATTTACAGACAAGGATAATAATGGCTGAAACAAGTGGATACGAAAAGAAAGATGTGAGCGTTAAAATTGTAGTAATTGTGGCGGTACTTAGTGCGCTTCTATTGACGGTATTTATCTTTCTTTTAGATGATTATTTTGTTTATACATCCCAGCAAGAACTTTATACAAGGGAACTATCTGTCCCTTCCCAACAATTGCTTCAGCTTCATCAACAGGAAACAAAAGTTTTAAACTCGTATAAACTCCTCGATGCAAAAGAAGGTATCTACCAGATACCCATTGACCAGGCCATGCAACAATTAGTCAAAGAATATTCCAAACTACAATAATTTCGGATTCTTATATGTGCAGGAAAACAGTTGTGATGCTCTTAGTGGGATTATTGTATATATCCGCACTTAACGGGCAACAAATAAAAAATAACATTAAAGAATTAAAAAAAATTAACGTAGTCGAAAAGTTGGGGGACACTATTCCCCTTGATGTTCCTGTTGTAACCTCCGCCGGGGATACCGTATTATTGCAAAACTTTTTCAATAATGGTAAGTCCACGGTTTTTGTTTTTGCGTATTATGAATGTCCAATGCTGTGCACGCGCGTCCTTAATGGTTTGGTCGAAAGTTCCAATAAAATGAACTGGAAGGCGCAAAACAGATATCAATTTATAACTTTGAGTATTGATCCACGGGAGACGGCAGACTTAGCCGCACAAAAACGCGGGACTTATGTTTCAGAGCTAAACGATTCCACACTAAAAGGACAATGGGAATTTCTTACGGCAGGTCAGGCGACTATTGATACGCTGACAAAAAGCATGGGATTTGAGTACTATTATGTTAAAGATAAAGATCAGTACGCACACCCGGCCGTGGCCTATGTGCTTTCACCCGATGGGGTCATAAGCAGATATTTATATGGTTTGAGTTATGAACCGAAGAATTTAAAACTGGCGCTTCTTGAGGCAAGCCAGGGCAAGATAGGCACCACTATGGATCGTATATTACTTTATTGTTATCATTATGACCCCAATGCAAGTGGCTATGTGTTATTTGCAAATAACATAATGAACATTGGCGCATCGCTGACTTTGTTTGTCTTAGTGTTGTTTATCTTGCGTCTTGTAATCAAAAACAAGAAAAAAAAGCCAAAATTAAGTTAAAAAAAAGTTGAATATTTTTAATAAGGAAAATTTATAAATGGATCCCAAAGGAACCATATTTTTACCTGGTCAGAATTCAATATTGGCGCCCGAAATCGACGGGCTCTTTTATTTTATACTATATTTCTCCATATTTTTCTTTGTCCTTGTGGTTGGCGGTACCTTTTATTTTGCATGGAAATATAGAAAAAAAGGCGAGAGGAAATTTACGGCAAATATACATGGCAATAACACACTGGAAGTTTTATGGACGGTTATTCCGACCATTCTGGTTTTTATTGTGTTTGTTTGGGGGTTTAAAACCTATCTTAAAATCAACATTCCTCCTGCCAATTCCATACAGGTAAAGGTCACCGCCCAAAAATGGTTTTGGACTTTCAAATATCCGCAAGGAATTACAACAACCAACCAGTTGGTTGTTCCACAAGGTCAGTCGGTGCGCTTGCTTATGTCGTCCAAGGATGTGATACATAGCTTTTTCGTCCCGAATTTCAGGGCAAAGATGGATGTGCTTCCGAACCGTTACACAGAAGCCTGGTTCCAATCCGATCAGGTTGGGGAATATGATCTGT
>CAYWBI010000316.1:0-2599 GCA_964456445.1 uncultured Calditrichaceae bacterium | reverse complement strand
GAAGAAAGTGCACTTTAAAATTATTTAGGACAGCTGTGTTTGGATAAATAATTAGACCATATTTTTAGAAATAAACGATAATTTTTTTAACTATTATTTTTTGATACGAGACTTCTGATTTTATAAGGTTATAGCTAAATTAGTGAATTTTCATAGGATGCTATATTTGAAATATTCAAATGATGGCTGTATCAAATTAAAAGGTGCATACCAACACCTTAAAAAATATGTATTCATTTTGCTGAGATGCACTGGTTTGTACAGGAACACGGTATTGTTGTCAGCCTAATTTTTAATCAGACGTCCGTCCTGAAGACCGATGCTTCGTGAGGCATATTTGATGTTTTGATGATCGTGAGTCACCATAATAATAGTTTGCCCTTCGTTATTTAATTGGGTAAACAATTCCATAACAATGCGGCTCGTGCCAGAGTCCAGGTTGCCGGTTGGCTCATCTGCCAATATTATTGGTGGTTCGTTAACGAGCGCCCTGGCTATGGCAACGCGTTCGCGTTCACCCCCGCTCAGTTCGTTTGGCAGACGCATAGCTTTATTTGTTAAGCTCACTTTATCAAGCAGATCAAGGGCCCTCGGTTTTTTTTCAGTTGTTTTTATATCGCTAATTGCGAGTGGGATCATTACATTCTCAAGCACATTCAGATAGGGCAGTAAATGAAATGACTGAAACACAAAACCGATATATTCCTTGCGAAAATCCGCAAGTTGCTCTTTTGAAAGACTGTAAATATCCATTTCATCTACAAGAATATTGCCGGCAGCCGGATGACTTAATCCACCTAAGATTGTAAGAAGTGTGCTTTTCCCAGATCCGGATTTACCGGTGATGGCAATGAATTCACCTAAATCGATATCAAATGAAATGTCATCGACTGCATGTACTGTTTCTGTGCCGCTTTGATATGTTTTTACCAGATTGAATGATTGTATTAAACTCATGACGGTGCCTTGTATTTCTCTATTAATGAATGTTATAGTGCCTGTAAACAAATAGTGGGATCCAGCCGTGATGCTTTCATTGCAGGCAACAAACTTGCTCCCATGCCTATTGTGATTGACATCAGCAATGATAGAGCTATTATATTATAGCTGATCATAATATTACCTGAATCTATGCCAATAAAGGGAGCGGTATTTATGGAAATAACAAGGCCGATAAAATAACCGAATATGCCTGCGACGGCGCTCAGGAAAAAAGCTTCCTGGAGAATAATTTGCATGATATGTGATTCTCTAAAGCCCATTGCCCGGAATATGCCAATTTCCTTTTTTCTTTCATTAACCGATGCGCTCATGGTTGTAAAGACAATCAAAATGGCTACCATAAGAATCACTAACGATATTCCCATGGAGAATTGTTCAAATTGATGCATGGATTTCATCTTAGATTTTATTGTCTGCTGCATTGCTGTAACCTTTGCGCCTGGCAACATGCCGGATGTTTGGGCTACAATATCTTCGATGGGGCAGTCATAGCACAAAGCGGCTACTTCAATCAGACTTATTTCAGAACCTTTATTAAAAATTATCTGGGCGCGTCTGAGGTCAACAAATATGATCTGATCATCCTGGGAACCGCTTTCTTCAAGAATTCCGCTTACTTTAAAGGGTTTTCCCTTTACCAGAATAACCTGGTCCAAACTTAATTTTAGCTTTTTTGCCACTTCGGAACCAATAAGCGCCTCATCGGACTTTACCGGTGTCTTGCCAGTTACAGACCACCACTTTTTTAAGGCAATCTCCTGAACAAAATCCACACCGACGACCATAACCTTCTTCTGCAAAATATCCGTTACATTAAGTAATTTTGGTGCAATAATTTTTATATTATCCTTGTTTTTAATTTTCTTTATTTTAGCTATTGCATCATTATGTAACGGTTTGATATCGAATGAAATACCCGAAACAGCCATTCCGCCGTATGAAAGAGACAGCTTGTCGGATTGAGGGACAATCAAAATATTTGCCCCAAATTCATCCAATTTACCTGCAAGGTCAGAATTCATGGCTTGCGAAATATTGAGTAACAATACCACTGTGCTAACCGCGATAAGCAATCCGGCCAATAAAAAAAACATACGAGCTTTTCTTCGAAGCAGGCTGTTTATTGAAATATGATATAGTTTCATTTTGAGCCTTTTAAATTCTGCTTTTCCATGAAGCAACCGTTGCTTCATCAATGCGGACTTCGTTACCTATAACTGTGCTTGGCAGAGGGTCCGGTGGGTATTTTTGACATGAACCGCTTACCCCGCTCAAATTATCAATATCCCAGGTTGTGCCGCATGAATTACAGATGAGCTGTTCACCTTTTATATGAAATGTAGTTGACTTGCAGGGTTCACATACACTAACCGCTGTTATAACTTTTCCTTCTTCCGAGATATAGGCCAGGAGGGGCAAAGTTTTGATTTCAGTTTTGTACTTAAACTTTAAAAGTTTATTTTTTTTCAACTGGTCCAGCGGAATGATAATTTTACCATCTCGAACAGTGGCCTTTGCCGATACCATACGCAGCGGGCTGTTTGGATAACTGAAATTAGGGGAAACAATGGGTTGCTGATCTATAATTGGATTTGCG
>CAYWBI010000315.1:0-2706 GCA_964456445.1 uncultured Calditrichaceae bacterium | reverse complement strand
GTATCCTTTATGGTTGATGGTATTACTTTACGAGATGAAAGAAACAATTCTCCGATTACCTTTGTTCCGTTAAGTTCGGTTACCACAATATCGGTGCAGGCAGGAGGCGCTGATGCACAATATAACAATGCCCGGTCAGGAGTTGTAAATGTCGTTACCAAGGAAGGCAATCTGCAAAAATATACGGGAACAATAACCATTAGAGGCGCCGGAACACAGCAAAAACATTTTGGTAGTTCTCCCTATGGCCCTGATTCTTACTTTAACAGACCTTATTTGGACCCTGCTGTTGCATGGACCGGAACAAAAAATGGTGCCTGGACAAGTTATGAACGGCGCCAGTATCCGGACTTTAATGGTTGGAATGCCGTTGCGGAAGCAACCTTATCGGATAATGACCCAACAAATGATTTAACCCCGGAAGCTGCCCAACGGATTTTTATGTGGCAACATCGTAAACAGGGTGATATTCATCAGGGAGACTATGATATTGATATGGGTTTTGGTGGCAGGGTACCCGTTGTCAGTAAAGCTTTGGGTAATTTACGTTTTTATGCATCATTTAAAAAAAGAAAAGACATGTATCTTTTCGCGGTATCCGAAGATGCTAAAACCGATTTTGCCTATATGTTGAAATTAACTTCTGATTTAAGCAGAAGTAAAAAACTGTCTTTTTTGGCACTATACAATGTAACCTCGGCGACAAGCGCATCAAGGTCAGGTGGAACAGGGATTATTTCAAGCGTTGGTGGTGAGGCATCTCTTTTAAATAGTTCCGGTCATACAGGGTCATGGCGTTTATGGACAGATCAGTATCTTTCTCCAACCCGCCTTTATTCGACAGCCCTTTCCTTAAAATTTACAAATGTGCTTAGCCCAAAATCATATTATGAGCTTCAGGTAAAATCAGTGATAAAGAGATACCGCACGGGGCCGGGCCCCACGCGCAATTTGGAAAAAAACAATGAAATTTTTCCTGGTTACTTCGTGGATGAAGCACCTGCCGGATATTTTGCAGATCCGTTGTTTGGCATAGATGGTTTAGGTATGGGGGGCTCGATAGGCAATTCGAGGGATACCAGTAATATAGTTACAAACACCATACTTATGAATTATGTGAACCAGTTTGATAAGAGCAATGAAATAAAAGCTGGATTTACGTTTGACTATGACGATTTGAATATGAATTTTGGAAGTGTCAACAAAGCCCTGCCAGAAGGAAATTTCAGGACTAAATTTAAGAGAAACCCTTATCGCTTGTCCGCTTATATTCAAGACAAGATGGAATATGAAGGCTTTATTGCAACGGCAGGAGTTATTGCTGATTATACAAATCCCAATGGCAAATGGTATAATGTAGATCCTTATAATGTCGATTTTTTCACATCAAATTACTCTCCGGCAGATGATGCCAAGTATCTTACTAAAGATGCGAAACCGCAATTGACCTTTAGTCCGCGTCTTGGAATATCACATCCTATTTCCGAAAATGCAAAACTCTACTTTAATTATGGACATTACCGCCAAATTGCTACATCGGAAGGACTATATCGGCTGCAACGTGGTACTGGAGACAAACTTACACGGATTGGAAATCCGCTAATATCTTTAGCCAAAACAGTATCATATGAATTAGGTTATGACCATTCTCTTTCGGATACATACTTATTGCATATGGCCGCATACTACAAGGATGTTTCCAACCAGCAAGATTGGACACGATATGTTGGGGCAGGCGCATCAGGAAGTGTAAATTATTTTAAACTTACAAACAAAAGTTATGAAGATATAAGGGGGTTAGAAGCATCAATTACCAAGCGTACTGGTGATTGGTTAACCGGAACAGTAAATTATGAATACCGTGTTGGAACATCCGGTTTCTTTGGGGTTAAACAAAACTTTCTTGATCCCGGTGAACAGCGCAACTACCTGGCACAGAATCCTCAGCAAAACAAGCCATTGCCACAACCGCGTATCAAATCTAATTTAGATTTACATACACCTTTTCTTTACGGACCAAAATATTTTGATCAGTACCCCCTTGCCAATTGGCATATGAATTTTGTTACTTATTGGACGGCAGGATCGCATTTTACATGGAACCCTAAAAGAATTCCGGGCATCTCATCCAATGTACAATACAAAGACTACTTAAATGTTGATCTCAAAATCACAAAAAAATTCAACTTTGGCCCCGTGGATTTGAAATTATTTGCTGATATCTTTAATCTATTTAACGAAAAACACTTTTCAGGATTATCTTTTTCCGATGCATTTGACTATGATGATTATATGAAATCACTGCATCTTCCTAACTCGGTGCTTTCACCTTTGGGATATAATGGCATCGCAGGCTCAGATGGACCAGGAGATGTACGAAAGACCGGTGTTGATTTTGTACCGATGGAATGGAGTGTTAATAGTGCCAATAGTGAAGCATGGAACCACGCCGCAATTTATTATGATGCGTCTACTAAAAACTATATGGAATATAACTCAACCACGGATGGGTGGGTAGTTGCAAATAGTTCAAAAATTAAAAAAATACTGGATGATAAAGCCTATATTGATATGCCGAATCATTCATATTTTACCTTTTTGAACCCACGTCAAATATTCTTTGGCCTACAGTTGTCATATAACTTTTAAATTCAATAGGAACACTCATGAAGCGAATTGTTCTACTTATAATACTGTTAGAGATTG
>CAYWBI010000314.1:0-2731 GCA_964456445.1 uncultured Calditrichaceae bacterium | reverse complement strand
TGGACAAAGATCGAGAGCGGGACGGATTTGCCGGTAAAAGATATATGGGGCAGTTTTAACTTTCAAACAAACACCTATGATATTTACGCCATAGCCAGTGACGAGTTTAACAGCATGGTATTAAGAATGAACGGAAACAGCGTTTTAAAATACCCTGTTCCGGCGAACGCGCTTGAAATGTCCGGAATATGGTTTCAGAACAACCGCTCTTTTTATATCGTCGGCGACGGTATTTTTACAAAAAAACGGCTCTCTGACAAGCAGTGGTTCTTTTACAAACAGGGTTTGGTAACCAGTTATGCATCCGCTGCAGTTCGGGGGCTTGGCGTTAACGATATTTTTGTTTCAGGCGGTTTTTTTGAACTGGTCCATTTTAACGGGGTGAGCTGGTATAAATATGCCGTTCCTTTTTCGGATGATTTCGGCGTTTACGGAAACATCGATATGTACAAAAACCATGTCGTACTGGTCGGTTACCATCACCAAAAGGCCATTATCGTAATGGGCAAAAGATAACCTTTTCGGGCATTCGCACAGTTAAAGCCGTTGTTTTGCTCAACGGACCATAAGGATTGTTAAATTAAAAAAAAGAAAGGAGGCCGCCCATGTATTCATAAAAAACCCGTCAAATTGTAGCCGCAATTTGACGGGCGCCGGCACAGAAATATTTATAAACAACCACAAATAATCCACATGCCTTTTTTAAGGTAAAAAATTGGAGGACAGAATGAAAGATATTATTTTTCGCGCTCTGTTTTTTATTATGCTTAATGCATTTTTTCTTTTTGGACAGGCTCCGTCAACCTTGGATAAAAACTCAGGGCCGGAACCGCCTGCTATAAAAGACCTAACCGTTAACCCGGCGTCAACGGGACAAAATCCGACCTCTTTAACTTCTGATAGCACGGATATTCAGGTTTTTCCATCTCCTTACCAACAATCCGAAGTACATATCTCAATAGACAAAAACAATCCCCAAAGCCTAATCATAAGCTCAAATGTTTTTTATGGGACGGACCCGAACAACACACAAACCAGGACAGGATGGTATGTTTCTCATGACGGAGGTTTAACATGGAGCGGGGCGGATACCCTGCCAAACAGTTTTGCCCGTGCGGACCCATCGACCGCTTTTGATTTATTGGGTAACGCCTATGTTGCCGCATTGATGCCCTATACGCATCAGCCGGACGGCTGGTCCATACAACAATACAATGGGTCTTCCTGGGGCAACAGCGTTCGCGGAACTGGCCCGACCCAGTATATTGACAAAGAAATGATTGCAATTGACGACGCCAACAACAGCAGCTTTAAAAACAATATTTATAGCGCATGGACTTTATATATTGGCGGGGCTTCCGCTTTACAATTTTCTGCCATTCAATTTAACCGTTCAACCGATCAGGGCTATAGCTTCTCAACTCCTGATACGCTTAGGCAAAGCGGAAATTCAACAGGCGGGGGCAAAGGGGCGTGTGTTGCCACCGGGCCAAATGGCGAGGTGTATGTTTGTTGGGCGGACTATAGTAATAGTGTTCATCCTGCAGATAATATAGGCTTTGCCAGATACACAAATGGAGGGCTTTCTTTTACAACTTTTTCAGCGTTTCAATATCAGGGAATAACCAAGGAGCCTAAAAGTGGCCAAACAGGGGATTCCTTATTTAATGGCACTCGTGTAAATGACTTTCCGTCAATGGCCGTTGACAAAAGCTATGGCCCGCACAGAGGCCGAATTTATATAGCCTACCCCAATAAGAATGTGCCCCAGGACAAATCCGAAATCTATTTAAGGTATTCCGATGACGATGGGATTGAATGGTCGGTTCCGACTGTGGTAAATATTAGTAAAGGACGTCAAAATTGGTTTCCCTGGATAGCCGTGGACGACCAGACCGGCGACGTCAGCATTATCTATTATAGTATGGACACACCGGTTTCACAGGGAAGGTTCCTTACTTCCACTTATGTTGCACACCTCGATATCAAAACAAATCAATGGGAAAACATATTGGTCAGTAATGCACCGCATACCACAGCCCCAATTCCCGGGGGTGCCACAGCTTATGCCGGTGATTATATTGGTATTTGCGCCTTTGGAGGCAAAGCCTACCCGGTCTGGATGGACGATAGAGCAGGGTCCAACGGTATTTGGCAAATATATGTCTCGCCTCTGTCTTATGGCAATGATATAGCTATAAAACAGGAATACAAGGACGGTTCCGTCATATCGGACAGTAAAATAGGGCAGGCCGCCTATGGCAGGTTTTATTTAAAAAGCCCGGATTCCCACATAGTGCTCCGTTCCGGTGAAACCGAAACGCTCCTCGCCGATCAGACCATCCGGAACAACCAAAAATACAGGGTTTGGAAAAAACTGGATACGGAAGAAAGTAGCGTTATAAACTTTCATGACTTTAATGTTCCTGCCGGTTTTAATAAACCCTTAATTTCGCAATTTGACCAAAATTATTCGAACGTGAAAATTGAAAATTATCTTGTAAGCAACGGTTCATCAAATACAGGAAACATATCCTTTCAAGACCCCTGGCTGATCGACTATGCCGATCCGGCATACGGCAACAACAAACGCAACCAGGGCATGAACGCGCCCTTCAAATCCCGGCAGTCGCCCTTTAGCCCCGATTACAGCACCAGCTACAACGGCGACGTCTATCAGGGCGTGTTTTTAGGGCAAGGCTACAATCAAGGTAACTGGGCCGCCCCCTAC
>CAYWBI010000313.1:0-2806 GCA_964456445.1 uncultured Calditrichaceae bacterium | reverse complement strand
TCCTGTCCTTCGGGATAATCTTCTGCCTGCCAGGGAGCAGGGCCGGGCCTGCCGGTCTGATCCACAAATTCGGCCATGGCTTCTTCCCAGGTCAGAACCCTTCCATCTTTGATAAACTCATGTTGCCAGTATTCCTTTTTTCGGTACCCGCCACCGTTTATGAATTCTTTGTACGCTTTATTTGTAACTTCATACTTGTCAATATAGAAATCATTCAACTTTCCGAAAGGCGTTTTTGCACCGGCTACGCGCACCATTTCCGGAGGAATGCTTCCTTTCTTATCTAATACTCTCATGAAATCATTTGGAACTAACAGCTTTTTTCCCACTTCGTCTATGTCCCAGGTAGAAGCGGCGGCCAGAACGATAGCATAGCCTTCCTTTTCTATTTTCCAGCGGAAGATGCCGATGGGTACCCGGATACTATCGATAGGCGAAACACCTAAATACTGCCATTCACTTTTCGGCTTGCTATATTCTTTCATATAAATGCGCGCCCCGGCCGGGTCTGTTTTAATATTGATATTCAACGAACTTTTGGCGAACAGTTCGGTAAGCGTTGGATTATTTGGAATATATTTTTCTGCTTCTTCGGCCAATTTGTATGCTTCGGTAAAATCCCGCCAGCTTGCATCCACAAGCCGTTCGACCTCCGGCAGCGCCTCTTCCCGCGCCCAGCGGATATTGGCCTGATGCCTGAAGAACAAAACTCCACTCAGGATGAAAATAAGGAAGATAGCTGTTGCCGGAACGAAAATCCGTGGCCTGCGTAGGTGGTGCAGAAATGTGCGCAGGTCAAATGCGCCGATTTCGGCTGCGCGGCGGCTCTGCTGATATTGAAGTAATTCATTTGCCATGTCATCCATCGATGCATAACGAGAATCGGTTTTTTTCTGTAAACACCGGCTGACGATCTGCACCAATTCTTCCGGGATCTCAGGATTAACTAGGCGGAGAGGTTCAGGATCTTCATTTATGATGGAATAGACCACTGCCTGTTCATACTCTCCCCTAAACGGTCTCTGACCCGTCAGCAGTTCATACAGAATCACGCCCAACGCCCAGATGTCGGTGCGTTGGTCGACGGGATTACCTGCGGATTGTTCAGGTGACATATATGCTACGGTACCGATTGTTGTGCCTTTTTTAGTCAGCTGGGTACGGCCGATCAGCTTGGCAAGACCAAAATCCACGATCTTGACTTGACTGTCACTTGTTATGAAAATATTGGCCGGTTTTATGTCCCGGTGGATAATGCCCTGTGAATGTGCTTTGGCTAAACCCTGAGCAATTTGGATGGCAATGTTGACGACATTTTCCAATGGCAATGGGCCGTTATCCCTTTTAGTCTCGAGCGACTCGCCATCATAGCAGGCCATGGCAATAAACATCTGACCATCATCGGTCTCATCGATTTCGTGGATACTACAGATATTTGAGTGGTCCAAAGCCGATGCGGCTTTGGCTTCCTGTATAAAACGCTTCTTCTCATCTACAGCCCGGCAGATATGGGGAGCTAAAAATTTTAAAGCTACAAAGCGGTCGAGTTTTAGGTCCTGTGCTTTATATACGACGCCCATTCCACCGCGCCCAAGCTCTTCGATAACTTTGTAATGACTAATAATTTTTCCAACCATAACGTTTTCCCTTTTGTTCAGGGAACAATATTACCTTCTCTTTTCCTTTGACCGTAAAAGAAGGGTTTAAGCATTGCGTTTGATGTAAGATGACTTTTTAATGATGATGTAATTTCAGTAATTTTTCAGCATTTGACAGCTTAAAATAAAAAACCAAAATCCGGAATAAGCGCTTTACACTATATTATAAATAAGTTGGGAATCGTCAGGAATTGTAGCTGAAGGATATTATATACATGACAAGTTCAGGAATCAATCGCTGGTTAGGATATGGCAATATAATAAATTAAAACTCAAAAGGGAAGTCGCAACGATTTACTCAGCAGGTCCGCTTTAGAACCATCACGGTAATATCGTCACTTTGTTGAGCGTCGACTGTGTAAGCCTGAACATCCTTTAACAACTTATCAATAATTTGTTTGGCTGTTTGGCCGCGGGCCTGGTTTACGGACTTAATCATCCGATCTACTCCAAATTCATTTTCGTGGGTATCCATTGCTTCGGAGATACCGTCAGAATAAATGATCAGAAAATCGTCCTTATCAAGCGTAACCGACGCCTGGGTATAATCAAATGATTCGAGAAAACCCAACGGGATCCCAACGGTCTTTAATTCGACAATAGCCTGATCGGATTTGAACAACAATGGTGGATTGTGGCCGGCGTTTGTAAATTTAAGCACGTGTTCCTTCCAATTTAAGATCGCATAAAAAAAGGTGGCATATTGTTTGGTGTCGGTGCTGTGATAGAGTAAGCGATTGGTTGTTGCCATGCACGATATTGGCTGTGGATCATGTAATACCTGGCTGTGCATTGTTGCCTGTAGATTGGACATCAGCATTGCAGCCGGCATCCCCTTGCCGGATACATCGCCGAGGCAACAGACAATTTGATCTTCGGAAAGGGCAATGAAATCATAATAATCGCCACCCACATCTTTTGCCGGAATACTGATCCCGGCAAATTCATAATCGTGTACCCTTGGAAGGCGAGTAGGCAAAAGATTTTTTTGGATCTCGCCGGCCAGTCTCATCTCCTGCTGAACGCTTAAAAATTGTTGTTCTTCTTCAAGGAGCCGTGCATTTTCTATTATTTGTGAGGCAAAGGATGCGATTATACTTAGTATTTTTTTATCGTCATTGGTAAAACCGGTTGGACTCTTTTTATTA
>CAYWBI010000312.1:0-2833 GCA_964456445.1 uncultured Calditrichaceae bacterium | reverse complement strand
AAGTTATTAAGTGGAAAAAACTCAATTTTAATATCAAATGATCTGTAGAATTTATCATTTAAATATCAAGGCATGGAATAATTTTTTAACTTTTTTCGAGACATAGCGTACAAAGAGTTCGAGGATTTTCTGAAGCACAGTTTCTATTTATTACCTTTATGATTTTTGCTTTTTAGGCTAATGGAAATTCTGGAACGTAAAAAGATTTTAAAAGCGTAAATCATAATTTTGCAATAACTTCACCTGTCAATATTAATAAGAATTTATAATGAGACCTCCGCAACAATTAATGTTTCATCTAATATGTCTGCTACTGCCATTGCTTCTATTCGGTCAGGCACATCGGGCTTACCGGCCGATTGGCGGCACCATCATGGGAACCGTTTTTGGTCCGGATAGTCTTCCTGTAACCGACGCCCATGTTCTAATAAAAAAAGGGTTGCCGGCAGACGTCAGCGATAACCTGGGGCATTTTCAGCTAAGCCCTTTACCTGCTGGCGTTTACTCACTTGAAATCACCCATGTTTCATATCAAAAAAAAACAGTAAAAAATATTCGCCTAAGAGCCGATGCCATTACACAGTTGGACACGATCTATCTGCAGGCACACATCTATCCACAGGCCGAGGTCATGGTTACAGCCTCCCGTCATGAACAGCCCGCTCATCTAATCGCCCAAACGGTAAATCTGGTTGATCCGTTGGAAATATTTACACGGAACAGCGCTACCACAGCCGAAGCCCTGCGCGAAGAAAAAGGCGTCTTCATTCAAAAAACCAATCATGGCGGCGGATCGGCAATTATTCGCGGGCTCAGCTCCAATCATATTCTGATTTTGGTGGATGGTATCCGCCTGAACAACGCCACCTACCGTTTAGGTAACCATCAATACCTGACCACGGTTGACGCCAATGCCCTGAAAGCTATTGAAATTATTCACGGGCCAGGTTCCATGCTATACGGCAGCGATGCACTTGGCGGGGTGATAAATCTGATTGGACGTCGGGCAGTCTTTACCAAAAACGGTAAGCGTGTCCGGTACCGCTCTTTCGGCCGTTTCTCTGCTGCGGATCAAAGTTTAACAACCCATGCGGACTGGCAGATTTCCAACTCTTCTCTTGCCTGGAACGGTGGAGCGAGCTATCATCGTTTCGGAGATTTACGTAATGGCGCTTCCCTTGCCAATCTCCTACTATCACGCCCGGATGGCAACACCCGGCAATCACCAAGCGCCTATCGCGGCTATGATTTCAACAATGTATTCAGTTTCAAACTCAATCCCGGTCAAAAATTTAAACTGCTATGGCAACGCAGCCGACAATTTGATGTGCCCCGCTACGATAAATACCTTTACAACGATTATCACACCTGGTTGTATGAGCCACAACTACGCGACCTTTTTTATATCCGCAGCCAAACAGATTTTAACGGCAGCCCGTTTCAATCACTTCAGATCACCCTTTCCCTAAACCGGCAGCAGGAAGGAAGGATCAAACAACGCAAATTATCCGATCCGAAAACCAGCGAAAATGACGATATTCGGACCCTGGGTTTGCAAGCACACACAATCGCCCGCATCCGGTCGCATATTTTTACCGCTGGATTTGAAGTTTACCATGACGATGTACATAGCACGGCCCGGCGTTTTGACGGGTTGGAAACGCTTCAACTGCCCAGAGGCCGTTTCCCGGATAAATCAACCTACCTGAGCAGCGGCGTCTTTATCCAAGATGAGTTTCCGCTGAACACACGCACCTTCCTCACCAGCGGCTTGCGTTATGCCTGGTTCCAAACCCGTTTCACCGATCCTACGCCGCAGATTGGACAAGTATCGGAAAACTTTGCCGCGTTGACCGCATCCGTGGCCCTGCTTTATGAGGCACAACCCGGCCTGCAGCTATCCATGGTGCTGGCCAATGGCTTCCGGGCGCCAAACCTGAGTGACCTGGCCAAACTGGGTGAGTCCAAGGGCAACACCTACGAAGTGCCCAGCCCCAATCTACATCCCGAAAGGATCAATAGCTTTGAACTTGGCGCCCATTGGAAAAAAAACCAAATAGAAATACGCGGCGCGGCTTACTTTAGTCTATTGGACAATCTTCTAACCCGGGAAAATGTGCTTTATCAGGGTCAGTCAACGATTATTATTGACGGCCAAATTTATAAAATTAAATCCCGCAGCAATGGAGGAGCGGGTTTTATAACAGGCAGTGAAGCCGGATTTCGTTATTCTTTTTCGCGGGATTTATTCCTGGACGGTAATCTGGCTTATACCTACGGACAGAACAAATCACGTAATGAACCCTTTGATGGCATCCCACCTTTTTTCGGTAAATTGGAGTTGGGGTGGCAACGCTCCAACAGCGAGCTGCAATTTTATAGTCGGTTTGCCTCCTTACAGCCCCGGCTTTCGACCGACGCTATGGACGACCCACGCATTCCCGTCGGCGGTACGCCCGGCTGGTTTACACTAAATATCCGTGGACGTTATATCTTTTCTGAAAACATTCAGATAAACATGGCGATTGAAAACCTGCTGGACCGTCTTTACCGAGAGCATGGTTCAGGTATAAATGCACCCGGACGAAACTTTATTTTAGGATTACAAATATCCGGTTAATTTTTTCCAAAAAATATGTAACTTCCTGCCATCCGAATCATCTTTTATAACGATGTTGAAATGAAGTCTTGAATGGCAAAGTCCCACACTATAAATTAGCATGCTATATGAGAAAATTATTCTCGTAAATTTTGAAACCAAATCAATAAATCAATTGGAGGAACACCAATGGCCAAAGATATTCTCTTTGAAACCGACGCCCACGCCAAACTA
>CAYWBI010000311.1:0-2841 GCA_964456445.1 uncultured Calditrichaceae bacterium | reverse complement strand
TCAGTTGGGATTTACTGACACGGGATAATCTTGATGTGGCGTTTGGCGTTTATCTGTATCATGTTCAGGCGCCGGGTATCGGTACAAAGGTTGGAAAACTAGCCCTGATAAAATAAAACAGTTGCTACTTTCACCGGAAATTATGAAGAAATGTATTTTTATTTTAAAATGGTGTGTAAATGTTAATTTTAAAACACGTGGGGGAAAGGTGTCGAAAAGCAATCGTTTTTTGTTTGCTTTTAACCGGGTCGGTTGCGGCGCAACAGGCGAATATTTCCAATGCCGGAAGTGTTGCCGCCCCGTTTTTAACCGTATCCCTGGATCCGCGGGGAACAGCAATGGGGCAGGCAGGCATGGCCCGGGCCAACGGCATTCAGGCGGCAATTTGGAATCCGGCGGCTTTGGCGGAAAATCGTCATTCATTTTTTATTGCCCATGCCCGTTGGCTGGGAGAAATAGCCATTGACCAGGCCGGATTGAATTTTTCCATGGGGACTTTCGGAAATATCGGCGTCTATCTTACCACGCTAAATTATGGCGAAATGAAAGTACGCACCGTAAACCGCCCCGAAGGTACCGGTGAACAGTTTGACGCGACGGATTTTTCCCTGGCCATGTATTATGCCCGTGACCTGACCGACCGTTTTAAGTTGGGCGTGGGCGTTAAATACATCCAGCAGCGAATTTGGCACAGCAGCGCCAACAGCATTGCTTTTGATATTGGAACTCTGTTCCACAGCCCAATCTGGGATATTGATTTTGGAGTTAATATCAGTAATTTTGGGGGTGATTTACAACTGGCAGGCAGAGATGCGCGGGTATATCATGATATTGATCCCGTTCAAACCGGGAACAATGACCGTATCCCCGCCCAATTGGAACTGGATGCCTGGCCCTTGCCTTTGCTAATGCGAGCCGGGATACAAAGAACATTTAAAATGGCCGGTGTTCAGGCATTTACCACAGCAATCGATGTGCTTTATCCGCAGGATAACTACCCGTATCTGAACGCAGGGATAGAATATGCCTACTGGAAAATGTTTTACATTCGTGCAGGATATCGCGGTCTTCTTTTACAGGATAACCAGGGCGGATTGTCGGCTGGCTTTGGCTATGACTATCGGGAAGGTCCCATGACCTGGTCCGTCGGAGTGGCCTATTCCGACTATGGTATTCTGAATAATATTACCATTTTGGCGCTTTCATTAAAATGGCGTTAACGACGGGTTTAATAATTATCACTCTTAGAAAAAACGTACGGTTGATTCGTGAAAAAAAAAAAACAAATTATAACGCTGCTGATCCTGATAATATCATTGTCAGTGGTTTTTTCTTCCTGTAAACGTTACAGTCGTCCGGGCAGCAGCGATACCGTTGTATATGCTCTTTATTCGGATATCCGGGATTGGGACCCGGCAGCGGCCTATTCCCTGGAAGTGATGGCGCTGGGTAATATTTATGAACCGTTGCACTGGCTTATACCGGATTCCTCGCGGCTGGGTTATCATTTCCGCCCTGCGCTGGCAACAGGGTACGAAAAGAGCACGGATGGATTACGCTGGATTTTTCATCTGCGCACTGGGGTAACATTTCATGACGGGCAACCCTTTACCGCGCTTGCCGTACGTAAATCCATTGAAAGAGTAAAGCGTCTGGGCAGAGGCGCCGCTTATATTTGGCAAGCCGTTAAAAAGGTAGAAACACCGAATGATTCCACAGCTGTTTTTGTACTTTCACGTCCCGCACCCATTGATTTGATTGCTGCGTCGCAGTATGCATCCTGGATTATGTCGCCGGCAATTGCCGATTGTACGGAAAGTTATTTTAAAAAAGGCCGGGCAGATGGTACAGGCCCTTATCGTTTAAAAAGCTGGAAAATGAACGATCGGGTGGAACTGGAAAAATATCCGGATTATTGGGGCGGCTGGAAGGGGCGGCATTTTAATAATGTTGTTTTAAAACTGGTTAGCGAAGCCGCCACGCGCGTCCAACTGATCCGACATGGCGATATTGACTTTGCCGGCCTGGTGCCATCGGAAAATATCGCGGCTATGCACCATAATCAGGATCTGGAAACATTGGTTGTGCCCAGTTGGCGGAATATGATGTTTTTAATGAATACATCCAAACCGCCTTTAAACAATATATTTTTAAGACGGGCAATTTTACATGCTTTTGATTACCGGGCCGCTGTCACTTTTATCCTGGAAGGGATGGCCAACCGGGCGCAGGCGCCGGTTCCGCAAAACATGTGGGGCGCCGCAACGGATTTGCCCCGGCCGGAATTTGATCTTGCCAAAGCCGAAAAATTAATAAAACGAAGCGGCTTAAAACCGGAAAAAATCAAATTAAAACTGGCGTATGTGGCATCCGTGGATGCGTATGAAAAATGTGCCTTAATGCTACAAAATAATCTACAAAAGATTGGTATTAAGCTGGAACTGCAACCCGGGCTATGGAATATTTTATGGGATAAAGCCAAAAAGCAGAGCACGGCGCCGGATATGATTTCCATGACTTGGTGGCCCTCCTATGCCACGCCGGGTGACTGGCTAAACGGGCTGTTCCATACACAAAAGCCGAATTTATTTAATTTGAGCCATTATCATAATACCGAATATGATAAGCTGGTGGAGCGGGCGTTGGCTCTGGAAGCCGTAAACCGGGATCAGTCGGCTGCGCTTTACCGCCGGGCACAGCGCATGCTTTATGATGATGCAGTCGCTGTTTTTTTTGTCGACTTAAAAGTACGGTTTGTTAAACGCCGTTCGGTTAGCGCACTGCGGCCCAATCCGGCTTATGAAATGATTTATTTTTATAATTTGTTTCGCAGAAAGGCTG
>CAYWBI010000310.1:0-2901 GCA_964456445.1 uncultured Calditrichaceae bacterium | reverse complement strand
CGGAGATTGATGCTCTTTTTTCAACTATTTACCCATAGATTTACCAAGAGAACCATTCTTTTAAAAAAACGAATAGAATTATTTTTGATATCCTGGAGTTTCTAAATTTAAAAAAGGTAACTATTTCATTTCCTTGTGCAAATGGTTTTTATGGTTTATCCTTTGCAAAAGATTATCCCGAAAAAGTTAAAAACATAATTTTAACACAAACACCATCCATTGACGAGATGATCAAATGGACAAAAAACACCATCCCCGGCATATTAAAAATTCCTTACCTCGGGCAACTTACAATGCCATTTTTGGAAGAAAAGTTTGCCAACAAATGGTACAATTATGCTTTGCCAAAAGGAACGGACAAAACGCCTTTCTCCTCCGTTGCCGTTAACGGAATAAAAGACGGTGCGTGTTTTTGCTTAAGCAGTTTGACACAAGGACTTATAAAAGAAAAGAAAAAGGATTTGAAAACTGATGGTTCCATTCCCATCACACTTATATATGGCGATAAGGATTTTACCCACAAAAACACAAAATTTAATAGCCTTTTAAGCTATTCGCCAAACATTGAATTTATAAAGTTTGGTAATTGCGGGCATTTTCCTGAGTTGGAAAACAGAATAAAATTCAGGGATATTCTAATTGAAAAACTTTAATTTTCGGGAAGCACATTGCCTGCCGGAGTCTATTATTAATTATCGTATGCCTGTTGCAGGGCATTCTTATATATCCTGTTTTGCATGGTTTATTCCCAACACTCCCCGGATTTCCCTTACGGCTTTTTCGGGCAATTCATAGTCCGGGTTTGTCGAAAATAAAACCATGGATTTTTCCGCGCTTTCAATTTTGTCGAGAAGTTCAATATCCGCACCGTCCGTGGCAAAGCGTAATTTCCCAGGTTCAATTTTACCCGTGCCGATACAATGCGCAATTTGTTTTCGGCAACGGCATGCATTACCGGAATTTACAATTCCACAATTGTCCCGCATAAAAGCAAACAAATCATTTCGTGCCCTTGAAACCCTTTTTCTAAAAGTCGCGGGCTTAATATTTTGAATATAGGCCGCCTCGGTACTATTAAATTCCAGGATATCCCCTAAGATGTAACTTGTTCGGCTATCAGCATCAAGGCATTGCAACATTCCGTTTGAGCAACCAATTTTCATTTCCTGAACCAGTAAATTTTGCTCGCCCTGATTTAGAGAATAATGTTTTGCTTCTTCCAACCCCTTCTGTAGTTCATTTGAAAATTCAACAAAATTCAATGTTTTTTTATTCTGTCCTCTTTTTAAAATGGTCAACAGATGATTTGTCGCCAATCGGTAAACCCAGGTTGAAAACTTACTATTTCCTTTAAACGTATTAAGATTGGTAATGACCCGGATAATTATTTCCTGACTGGCATCCTCCGCATCTTGTGGATGCCAAAGCATGCGTACCGATAGGTTATAAATTAAATTTTCCACCGATTTTATCAGTTGAGTTAAAGATTTTTTATCTCCTAAAATGGCTTTATCCACGAGGGCTTTGCTGTTACTTATCATTTTGAGTTTTCTCTATCCAATTTTTAATTCCATTACCGATGGCGGCAGGATGGTCCTCCTGTAAAAAGTGTTTGCCCCTGCCAAGTGAAAGCAGGGTTAAATTCCTGAAATTAGTTTTTGCATATAGCAAGGCCTTTTTACGGGTTATTATTCCGGGATTGGCATAAAACATTAAAAAAGGGACCGATTTGTTAAGGGAACATAAGCCTTGCGCAACTTTGTTTAGTTCATCCGCAAAATCGCCTGTATTTAATGTTTTCCCTTTTTTAGGAAAGGTTGCCGGGCCCGGACCTTCCAACATAACTTTTCTTCTTTCGATATCATTTTCATACGGAAGCAGATAATAACGTTTTTCTTTGTCCGTAAGCTTTCTTACAACCATTTGCTTAACCATCATGTCCGGTATTTTGTTTTTTTGCACAATCCATTTATATGCTGTCTTTGGATGTCCAAACATCCAAAACATAAATTTTTGTTGAAGGGTCAATTGCCCGTACCATTGTTCTGTCGGCATAAATGCAGCCTCGATAAAAACAATCCGTTTTATTCTTTCGGGATTTTCCACGGCAAACTTTAAACCCAGTAAAGAGCCCAGGTCATTTACCACCAGCGTGATATCATTCAAATTTAAACGGTCTATAAACCCCTTGAGATATGCATATTGGTTTTGTATGCCATAATCCTTTCCCGCTGGCAACCCGGATTGTCCATACCCGGCCAGATCGACGGCAATCGACCTGCCAACGGAAGCTGTCAGGGGCACAATGTTTCTCCATAAATATGAATTTACGGGTATTCCGTGTAAGTAAAGGACAGGGTTTCCCTGGCCTTTTTCGTAATATTTCATTTGAATATCCTTCACTTTAATTTTCTTTTGCGTGAAAGGAAACTCGTCTGATATGTTTTTCTCCGGTTGATTTTGAACCTTTGGTCCAAAACTGATTGTTGCCATGATTCGTCCTGTTCCTTTGTTTAAATGCGTGTTTATAGAGTAAGACTAATTTTTTCAGCAGGGTGTGACCGGAATTAATATTTTCTTTGCCATTGGGCCGGGGACAACGTCTCCACCAACAAGGATCAAATCAACATTATTCTTCCTGATATCAATTAAAACGGATTCAAGTGCGATGGGGTTTGCGTAGATATCATAGATTGTAGCACGTTTCATATTTTCTTTTTTCTCTGAATTCCCCTTCGTTTTCTTTATAAGCTATCGGTATTAAACCCAACAAACCTGCCAAATATTTCGTCTTGTGTGTGCCCGGGGGGGCATGCATAAATGTGTAACAGGAATTTATACAAGGTATTTCTAATTCTACTCAGGCCTTTCAGCAAGAGGGGCAAGGTGGGAAGTTTACCG
>CAYWBI010000309.1:0-2930 GCA_964456445.1 uncultured Calditrichaceae bacterium | reverse complement strand
GCTACAAACGCATCGTTTTGTTTTTTCTAAACGTACGCATGATTGTTATACGGAACCGTTCCGTATAATATCCCCTTTGGCATTGATTTTTACAGGCTGTTTTTATAAAATAACGGTTTAATATAAGAAGCCGGATCAACGATGTCTAATAAAAAATTACTTGACCACATTAGGGAACGGACACGTGCAAAGCATTTAAGTTTTAAAACCTGGCCAGTATCATAAACAATGTTTTATTTCCGCTCAAAACCAGTCCCTTAACGCCATCTTGTTTTTGTACCGGGAAATATTTGACCGTACGTATGCTAAACCCAAAAGAAATAAAGGATATTCCCCAAAGAGCGGGCATTATATTCTTGATTAAATCAAAGCCCGCCACTATTTTCAGCGTATCCACTAAAAATCACATTCGGATGCTTAAATGGAAAAGGTGATCCTCGCCTATAGCGGCGAACTGGACACATCGGTTATTTGAAAATGGATGATCAAGAAGGGGTTCGATGTTATCTGCTACGTGGCCAACGTGGGCCAGCGTGAAAATTTCGGTTTAGTACGCGAAAAAGCGCTCAAAACCGGCGCATCCATGGTGTATGTGGAAGACCTGCGCCACGAGTTTGTGACCGATTTTATTTTTCCCGCTGCTCAGGCCAACGCCACGTACGAAGGCCGCTATTTGCTGGGCACCGCCCTGGCCAGGCCGCTTATTGCCAAATGCAAAAAGATTTCAATACCTTGTTGAAATAGGATTGTATTTGTGGTAGGTTATGAATGCATGGTGAAAGACGCTGGTTCCTTTCGTATTAAGTATTTTGTCCTGGGCCGTAGTTGTTTCTTTTCCCTGAAAAAATATATATTTTCCTTTTATGTCCTTTGGGATGCTATCCGTGAAAAAATATCTGATTTCAATTCTCGTTTTTCTGACCGTCACCTTTTCTATCGCCGGTTCCATTTTGACGGCCGTTCCATTTGTGGGCATCCATCCGGGGCCCAATCTAAACGCCATGGCCGGGGCCTTTACCGCGCTGCCCACTACCGACGCCTTTGGTGCCTTTTTCAATCCTGCCCAACTCGGTAATTTTGCACGGGAACGGAATTTTTCCGTTCAGTTCTATCCCTCAAAAACCATTTGGCAGCCAGGGTTCAAATTCGAAAACCTGACCTTTCAGAGCAGGGCGGTTGCCCTGGGCTATAATCTGCAGGAGCTGACCCATATACCGCTGAGTATCGGCGCGGGCTATATCGGTTCAAAACTCGATCTGGGTAGAGCTTATCAAGCCGATAATTATGGCAATATTATAAGTTCTTTTGATTCCTGGCAAAGCTATGACGCCTATTCGCTGGGGCTGGGGCTTGATTATTTTATACGTTTCAACCTGGGCTACACTTTTAAAAATATCCATTCCAAACTGGACGAAGGCACAGAGGTTTTCCTGGCGGAAGACCTTGGGCTGCAACTGACCGTGCCCTTAACGGAAAGCCTGAAACCGCTGGCCCGCGCTGCTTTACCCGAGGCGTATTCCCCATCGTTTGATTTTTCCCTTGGTTTAACGCTTGCCAACCATGACCGCGAGAGCGGTCTGCGAACATTGCACAAAGGTGCGGGGCAGCTGCCCAAACAGGCGCGGATGGGGTATGCGTTTTCCTTTGGCCTTGACCGGCAATATCACGGCTTCGACATACAGACGCTAAGACTTGATTGGTCTTCCGAAGCCAGAAATGTGTTGGTGCAAGACGGGCCGGACCCGGCTTTCCCCGGTAAAATAAAAATTTGGGACAATATCATTCAGGGCAAAAGCACGGCAGCCGTTGCCGTTCATCAAGGCTGGCGTATAAAAATTTATGACACCTTACAGTACAGCCGCGGTTGGTTCAAGGGGGGCGGGTTTCCCACCTCCGAGAAGAGTTACGGCTTCATGATCGGTTCGGCCGGTCTGCTCAAATATTTGACGGCGAACTCTTCATCGACTGACTTAAAATATGCAGCCACCCATTTTGAGCTGAATTATGTCTTCACACGCTACAGCTCAAGCGGTCCCCGGAACGGAACGGAGTTCCAGGGGCTTTCGCTTTCCGTGCGGGGGTTTTAAATGCGGGGAAGGCCAGTTTGACAGGACACCGGGAATGTTTCCGGGTTTCAGAGTGACACTAATATATAAGAGGCAGCACGCAGATTATGCGCAATACCTTATAAAATCCCCCGGTTTTATCTTGAAAAGAAGTAATTAGGTTGTACCGTTAGGAAGGCAAGATGAAAAATGATGGCTCTAAATAAATTTAAGCATCTATTTATTAATGAAGGATTTCGAAATGATTTTTTAGATTCGAACTCTTTTAACAGTAATAAAGCGGGAACAAAATGCACAAGTTCATATAAGCAAACTAGCTATCGCAGTGTTGCGCAGATACTGAATATACACAAATTACCACGGACTAACGCCAACGCTAATAGTGTGGTGTTTGAAGACCAAATAATCTAGAGTGAAAGTATGAATTTTAATTTCGATATTAATTCCTTAGGTTTTGTTGCGGGTTCGGTGGGCTTACTGTTCCTTTTCCAGATTATCATGTTTATCATTACATTCTTTTATACCTGGAAGATCAAATGGCGAATAAATGCTGTAAATTTAATTTCATTTGTTTCTATTTTGTTTGTTATTGTGTTTACCGTTTTTTTTTGGGCGTCTCATGAGATTGATATGGTTAGAGAGCTGATATATCATGGAATAAAAACTTTTGATTCTGATGGTTTTCTGAGGGGACTTTTACTTGCGCAAGCCTTTTTCACCTACGAACTGGTTATTGCTTTTTTTGATTTTATTTTCATTTGTATTTTGGCTCTACTGGTTTTTGTGTGGAAATAGAATACGCCTTTTATTGAACATGAATGCTTCCCGATTGAAAATGAGCGAAATCCACTGGAATGGCCTCCG
>CAYWBI010000308.1:0-2957 GCA_964456445.1 uncultured Calditrichaceae bacterium | reverse complement strand
TTGAAATTCAAGCGGTTCACTTGACCGTAACTTTTGCTTATTGAAACGAAATGTCGCGGAGGCCATTCCAGTGGATTTCGCTCATTTTTAATCGGGGAGCATTCAGGTTCATTAAAAGGCGTATTCTATTTTCAAACAAAACCCAGTAGAGCCAAAAAATTTTAAATAATGGAAAGCTCATGAATAAAACTTTAAAGACGTTTGGAAATTCGAAGACCAGGTTAAACTTGTCGCCTGTTCTTTTTTTGAGTTCTTTCCTGTTTACTCTTTTTTCAAAACTTCCACCCGGCCTGCAATAAGGTTGGCCTCGCCCGGTAAACGGGATTGCACCCTGCCGGTAATGATAAAGGGGCCATGGCCACGCAACAGGTGCCCGAAGCGTTCATAGACGTCGGGGAACAATACAACTTCGAACAGCCCCTGGCGGTCCTCCAGGGTAAGAAATTTCATATACCGTTCGGATGCCGTTTTTACCCGGCGGGCGGTAACCTGCCAGCCCAGGCAACGCACAACGCCGTTTGTATGCGCTTCCAGATCACGCGAAAACACAATGTCCTCAAAATCCACATCGGCTTCAAACAACGCCAGGGGATGATCGCTGACCGCAAAATCGAGCATTTCCATTTCGTTAATTATTTTTTGCCCTGTGCCCCAGTTTGGCAATTGTGCGCCGCCGGCCACAAATTCCGCCACAGCCGTTTTTCCCTTATTTTTGTAAAAAAGTTGTGTCTGCATCAACAATTGCGGTGCGCTGGGGTGCAGCGTTTGCATGGCGCCGGCCTTTATCAGATGTTCCGTTTCTTTTTGCCCGGCGCGGGTACGACGAATAAAATCGTATAACCCGTTAAAAGGCTGTAAAGCCCTTTCCCTCAGGATTGCCTTGATGGTACGCTCTGTAAGTTCAAATACGGGGGACAGACCACAACGGACCGTTTCCCCTTCACAAGTGAACCCGGCTGCCGAAGAATTGACGTCCGGGGGCAATAATTGAATTTTCATCCGCCGCGCTTCTTCGATATAGGCCGCCTTACCATAAAACCCACCGTGGTTATTTAGGACCGCGCACATGTATTCCAGCGGAAAATAATATTTTAAAAAAGCCGACTGATAGGCGATGACGCCATAGGTGGCCGCATGGGCCTTGTTAAAGCCATAACCGGTAAACTGTGCCAGGTGCTGCCATAAAGTTTCCGCGCTTTGTTTGTCCACCCCGCGTCCCAACGCCCCGTCGATAAAATCGTTATGCACAGACATAAATTCTTTTCGGTCACGTGATTTGCTCATCGCGCGGCGCAGGCTGTCGCCCCGGGCATAGCTGAGACCCGCCACATGCCGGGCAATTTGTAGCACCTGCTCCTGGTAAATAACGACCCCATAGGTTTCTTCCAGCGCCGGTTTTAACGAGGGATGCAAATATTCCGTTTGCTCCAGACCCGCACGGCGGCGGATATAAACTTCCTTCATCCCGCTGCCCGATGCGCCGGGACGGATAAGCGCCACCGCCACGATTACATCTTCCACGCTTTCGATGGCCATTTTTTTTAACAGACCGCGCATGGCGGGGCTTTCCAACTGAAAACAGCCCAGTGTATGGCCGCTACGGATAAATGCGGTCACCGCCGGATCGTCTTCCGGGATGCTATGTAAATCCAACGGCGATAATTCCTGACTGTTCTTAGAGAAGAAATCGGGGACGCCCCTGCCGGAAAAAGACCGTCCATCCTGTCGGCCTCTATCCTTGCTCAGCTCTCGGATACAATCGGTAAGCACACTCAGCCCGCGCACACCCAACAGATCCATTTTAACCAATCCCAGACTTTTGATGCTGTGCATATCATACTGGGCAATAACAATTCCCTTGCCTGCCACCTCGAGCGGGGTATAATTGGCAAGCGTATCCGGAGCGATGATTACCCCGCCGGGATGAATGGATAAATGACGCGGAAAACCGCTCAGCCGCCCGGCCGTCTGTAATATCTCTTTATAAAGGGGCAGGTTATGCCTTAAGTCATGGAGTTCCGGTATGCTATTTACGGTTTGTTCGATTTGTGCCAACGGGCGGTGGGGCAGGTGTTTGGTGATTTTTACAATTTCCACCTCGGGCAACCCATAGGTTTTAGCCACTTCCCGGATGGCCGAACGGTTTTGCAGGGTGTTAAAGGTACAGATCATGGCCGTTCGCCCGGCGCCATATTTTTCATACACATAGCGGATCACCCGGTCGCGGTTTTTCCAACAGATATCCAGATCGATATCCGGCGGATCGACGCGTTCCGGGTTCAGAAAACGCTCAAAATATAAATTATGTCGCAACGGGTCCACCTGGGTAATCTGCAGGCAATAAGCCACCAGACTGTCGGCAGCGGAACCGCGCCCCACACAGGGTATGTGTTCCCTGCGGCAAAAATCCACAATATCCTGCACAATCAGGAAATACCCGGCAAAACCCAGTTGACGGATAATATTCAATTCATACTCCAGACGGGTTGTCACCGCGGGCACAAGCGGCTTGTAACGCACACCGGCGCCGGCAAAGCTTTTTTTCCACAGCCAGGAAAAGTCGGTTTCCTTTTCGGGCAGTTTGATGGACGGAAAAACAGGATGGTCCAGTTCAAAGGCAAAGCTACAGGAGTCGGCAATACGACGGGTGTTGTCCAGCGCGCCGGGGAAGGCCTTAAACAAAGCGGTCATTTGGACGGATGACTTGAAGTACTGCTCGCTGCTGCCTGCCCGGGTTACCTTTTCCTGCAGGCAATTATCATCGATGGCCTGTAAAGTGCGGCGCAGTCCCCATTCGCCGGAGGATAAAAACCAGATATCATTGCCGGCCACAACCGGAATATTATTTTCGGCGGCGAGATCTCGCAGACGTAAATTGACCAGGGTATCCGCCGCTTCGAATTGTTGCAGCTCAATATAAAAATTTTCTTTAAAGATATTCTTCATGCGGCGTATGT
>CAYWBI010000307.1:0-2971 GCA_964456445.1 uncultured Calditrichaceae bacterium | reverse complement strand
GAACTCCAGGATATCGTGCAAGTAACGTCTTTCCACCAAACAACCATTTCCAACCAGTTGCTTGTGGACGGTTGTTTACTGCCCCATGGGCGCCGGATTGCCTGAATTAAAATCCCGGTCATCCATAAATCCTGCCAATCCCGGTTCAAATGGTAGGGTGCGGCAAAAATCTGAACCGGGATTAAGAGGATGTCAGGATTCTCAGGACGCTGAAGCTATTCTCCTGGCCTGCCAAACAGGGCACAAACCTAAGTAAGGGACCCGGCCGCCAACAAAGGGGTGATCGTTATTGCCACCAACGAAGACGACCCCGGTTACGACATCCGTTTTCGTAGCTCAGAATACGGCAACACAACATACCGGCCCTATCTCGACATTACCTATAAACATGCATATTATAAAACTTACTATTGATTCTGCCCAATATGGCCTAAAGGGCAAAATTGCGCCGAAGCATAATAACTTGCTACAGGTACAGGTGACTTGGGTCCGGAATAAAGATGGTTCTAGTATTTGATTTTATAACAGCAAGGGTATAAATTAACATTTGATATTAATATATACCCAAAAAATTATATGATCCAACGTATTTTGTCCCATAAACTTAAAAAAGCTGCAACGCAATATCCGGTTGTTACCCTGACCGGGCCGAGGCAGTCCGGGAAAACAACCCTGGTTAAGATGTTATTCCCCGATTATACCTATGTATCTCTTGAAAATCCCGATAGCCGCATGTTTGCCCTGGATGATCCAAATGGTTTTTTGCGTCAATTCAGCGGCGGTGTTATCCTGGACGAAGTACAACGGGCCCCGGATTTATTCTCTTATCTTCAGGCTATCGTGGATACAGATGACCGGGCCGGAAAATTTATCCTTACGGGTTCACAAAATTTTTTGTTGATTGATCGTATCTCACAAACATTGGCCGGCCGCACGGCTGTTTTTCACTTGTTGCCCTTTTCTCTAAGGGAACTCCATGGAGTGGGGGGCTATCATCCGGATAATTTTCCGGATATCTCTTCCGGTGAAAGCGTCGGCACGGAATTATGGCCGACCCTTTTAACAGGCTTTTATCCACGTATTCATGATAAGGGATTGGAACCGGGTGAGTGGCTGGCAAATTACTATCAAACATATATTGAACGGGATGTACGCTCGGTTATTAATGTGGGCGATTTGGAAACTTTCGGGCGTTTTATCCGGTTCTGCGCGGGACGGAGCGGGCAGTTGCTTAATTATTCTGCGCTGGCTGCTGACTGCGGCATAAGCAATATGACGGCCAAACGCTGGATATCCGTTTTACGGGCCAGCTTTATTATAGAGCTTGTGCGTCCGCATTACGGGAATTTTAATAAGCGTCTGATAAAATCACCCAAATTATATTTTTTGGATACGGGGCTTCTCTCCTTTTTATTAGGTATTAAAAGCGCTGAAGAATTACGTTTTAATGCTCTGCGTGGGGCTATATTTGAGTCATTTGTTTTTTCAGAAATCTATAAAGCTTTCCAAAATTACGGTCAAATTCCGGAAATCTGGTTTTGGCATGATGTGAAACGGCATGAAGTTGATTTTCTATTGGACCGGGGGAGCAAGGCGCTTCCCATTGAAGTTAAGTCCGGTGAAACCCTGACCCCGGATAGTTTTAAGGGTTTAAAATATTATCATGGCCTTGCCGCTGATAAGTCCGGGCGTCCGGTACTCATTTATGGTGGCGATGATACGTATCTTCGAAAGGGCATACAGGTTTTATCCTGGCGGAATTTGTAAGTAATGCCCACATCGAAAACAGATAGTTCGGGAAAAACAAATGAGCAATACCGCTTGCTTTCTTCCTATTATTACATTACACTATGTGCGCACATAGTACACATAAATGGAGCGTGGATCATGAATATTACCCTGTCTGCTGATAAAAATTTAATCGAACGGGCCAGAAAATATGCGAAGAAGCATAATACATCGTTGAACAATCTCGTTAGGGATTATCTGCAAAAGATAGTAGGGAGCTCAGATATTAATTCTATTGCTGACGAATTTGAAAATAATGCAATAAATTATTCAGGCATGTCAGATCCTGATTATAAATTTAACAGGGAAGAAATTTATAACAGGGGATAAATAATGAACAAGATATTTATTGATACCAATATTATTATTTATGCAAATGACAAACGGGATCCGGTTAAACAAAATAAAGCGATCCAAATATTAAAAAATTTAATGCATCAAAGAACAGGGACAATTTCAACCCAGGTCTTACAGGAGTATGTTTTTGTAGCTATTCGAAAGTTAAAGCAGGCCCATGATGTTATCCTGAGACAGATAAAGCTGTTGGAAACATTTGAAGTTATTAATCAATCCCCTGAACAAATCCGCCGGGCCGTGGAAATAATGCATTTTTATCAAATCAGCTTCTGGGATTCCTGTATTATTAGTAATGCAGAGCAGGCAGACTGTTCTTTGATCTATTCAGAAGATTTTAATACCGGGCAATTTTATTCCGGAATTCAGATTCTAAATCCGTTTACCGTATAAATACGAGAAATTCATTCATGAACAAATGGAAAGAAATGCGCACGGGATAGCTCTTTTGAGAATATTGAAAAATATGATTAAGTCCATAATTTTGTGTTAAAGAAAAACCTTGGTTGATTCTTTTTATGAAGCAGGTGGCTATTCCCAGTCGTCCACCTATCAAAGGCGGGTGACCGGCGCCTGTAACGAATCCCAGGCCACCAGCGTTAATGCCACATCTTCCGTTAACTGGACCGGTACGTTGGCCGAAGGCGACTATCAGTACGAAAGCAAAAACATCATCACCCTGAGCCACGGCTGGAAAACCTTTGGCCTGTCAAGCATGGCCCAAACCCGGGTCAATGACCCGGCGGCCAACAAAGGGGTGATCGTTATTGCCAGCAACGGGAACTCCAGGATATCATGCAGATAAATTCTTTCCGCCAATAAAACATTT
>CAYWBI010000306.1:0-3001 GCA_964456445.1 uncultured Calditrichaceae bacterium | reverse complement strand
TGAATTTTCTTTCTATCTAAGTATTTACCCACACAAAACCCAGTAGAGCCAAAAAAATTAATTTTGAAGAGTTCAAAAATTCTAAGGAACAGAAACAGAAATTCGAAATATAAATTGCGTTCTACTCCATAATAGTAATACAGATTTGATTTTTGTACTGGACATTTTCTTATAACTATCATCGAAATTAGTTTCATAAATATCTTTGCTGCTAACTTTTATATGATTAGCAGAAAAGCGGGGTTCAATTTTCACCTTTACGGCTTCACCCGGTTTATAATCCCGTTTAGATTTAAAGATCACCGTCTGCTTATCGGAGGCGATGGTCGTTTCGCCATAGTGAAGGCCGCTTTTTTCACCAACGATGGTGAGCATCTCAGAAATATTTGTCAATTTAACGGGTGAAATTAATCTGAAACGAAAAATAAGTGTGGAAGACGGGTGGATAAATTTTGCCCCCGGTCCGGGAAAAATATACTGGTAACCGGCAGGCATATCCGCGGCTGCAAATAAGTGGGCTACAAGAAGCATATAAAATATTACAGAGACGAATCTGATTTTTTTCATCCGCTTGCATCCACTTCATTTGTTTTGATTTTACTGCGCATTTATCACTCAGGGTGGCTGAAGAGAGACACTCCGTTTTATTTTCATCGCCACATCCCCAAATCATTTGGGTTTGTGTAAACCAAACAAAAAATACTAAATTTACGATTACAATCAGACGGACTTATAACCAATATTCGTTTACTGTTTAACGTTCAGGATCCTGTTGGATAAAGAAAAACAAGACCGATGTGTACCGGTATTTATGACTGCAATGATCCGGCGCGGACGCATTGTTGGCATTCACACCAAGACATCTGATTCCCCGGGTATGTCATTTGCACACATCGAAGAATCTGTATATATTCACTTTTACAAACCACAATTATCCATTCGGCACAGTTAAAATATAGTTGTTTTTTCGACTTATAGTTTATGCCGGATATTATCCCCACTGAACAGCATCCATAAGCAGGAGAGAAAAAAGTGAAAGCTAAAAATCTCAAAATATACGGGTTCGGACTTATAATAATGTTTTTTACAATCTATCCGCTCTCAGCTGCCATGAATGATATGTTTGATGGTTATGAAAGTTTGGTTCGCCTGTTTCAGGAATGGCGCACTTTTGAAAAGCCGCCGATGCTGGATGGAGCTCCGGATTATACGCAAAAAACTTTTGCCCGGCGTTACGAGACTTTCAAAATTTATAAACGCAGATTAAGCGATATCGATCGTAGCGCCTGGCCGGTTGAGCAAAAAGTGGATTGGTATATTCTGCTTGCCGAAATGAATGGTTTCGATTTTAACTATCGTATCCTGAAACCATGGGCACGGGACCCGGCCTTCTATAAATCCATCTGGACAGAACAAAGCGATGTTCCCGCACATGAAGGACCAACCCATCATATGGTCACAGAACTTTGGAAATACCATTTTCCGCTTACGAAAAAAGAGCAGGCACGTCTCACTGCCGACCTCAGCATTATTGCACCACTTGTAAAACAGGCGCAAACAAATCTTGATGGAAAAGCAAGGGAACTCTGGATTACAGGGATTCGGGACATAAGACAGCAAAGTAAAAACTTAGATAACATAGGGGATATGGCTGGCGATAACGCAAGTGATGAACTAAAGACCGTTATTGCCGAAGCCAAGACCGCTACCCAAGGCTTTATTGCCTGGCTTGAAAACGAGGCGTTGTCAAAGACCGGTCCGTCCGGGATTGGCAAAGAAAACTACACCTGGTATCAACAAAATGTTCATTTGGTCCCTCTAAGCTGGGATGATGAAGTGCGGCTGTTAAAAACGGAGCTGGCGCGGGCCTGGTCATCGCTGAAGCTGGAAGAACATCACAACCGGCATTTGCCGGAACTCAAAGCGGCGGCCAATGCAAAGGAATTTAACGCGCTTGCCAAACAGTCGGTTAAAAAGTTTATGACTTTTCTAAAAGGCCAGGATATTCTAACGGTAAAGGATTATTTCGAACCGGTGTTACGGGCACATAAGGGTCACTTTATCCCGCAGGAGAAACGAAGTTTCTTTACAATCGGGATGCACTATAGCCCTCTGCCGCTCTATTCCCACTTTTATCATTGGTTTGAGCTGGCCCGGATGAAGCATGAACCTAATCCCAGCATTATCCGCCGGAAGGCCTTGCTTTACAATATCTTTGACAGCCGTAGTGAAGGCATGGCCACAGCCGTTGAAGAGATGTTTATGCAGGCCGGTTTGTATGATGATAACCCCAGGGCGCGTGAAATTGTATGGATCATGATCGCACAACGGGCGGCACGGGGGCTGGGCTCGCTTTACGTTCAATCCAATGAGATGACAATGGAAGAAGCAGGCAAAATCCATAGTGAATGGACCCCGCGGGGATGGATGAAAACCGAACCTGATTTGCGTATTTTTGAACAGCACCTTTATGCACGTCAGCCGGGTTATGGTACCAGTTATATCGTTGGTAAATATCTGCTGGAAGAAACAATGGCGGCCTTTGCCCGGCAAAAGGAAAACCGGCGCGAGCCATTTAAACTCAAGGAGTTTATTGACACAGTCAACACCATTGGCAACATCCCGGTTTCACTTGGCCGCTTCCAGATGACGGGGAGTGAAGAAGAATTGATAAAGATGCTTGAAAAGTCAAATTAGGACTGGCAATGATTCCGTATCATGTGGTGGGTGCAGCAGCCAACGGATAAATTTGCTAAAGCCTTTGTTTTTTTATGTGCATTAATCATCGGGTTAATGATGAATACATATCTGCTGTCAAACGGCGTGTGAGATCAGAAAACGGCCGGCCGAAAATAACGGAATATATGATATGCGGGATTTTAAAATCCCGCATATCAGGTTATCCGTTTAATCAAGGGCTTTAGCCATTCGCAAAGCTGGCTGCATTATTTCAACAAAACCATTTTACGGGATTGGTTAAACAGGTTTGATTTTACATTGT
>CAYWBI010000305.1:0-3025 GCA_964456445.1 uncultured Calditrichaceae bacterium | reverse complement strand
TGTCACATTATAACCCACGATTTTAATCGTGGGTCTGGATGCATGTTATCTCCCTAAAACCGATGAATCGGTTATTAGTTCTTCTACATGATTGACTCCCCACGACTGAAGTCGTGTGGTAGTAATTATCTTGTCACATTATAACCCACGATTTTAATCGTGGGTCTGGATGCATGTTATCTCCCTGAAACCGATGAATCGGTTTCATATTTTACTTTGCCTTCAACCCCCCCATGACTGAAGTCATGGGTTATCATACCTTCACTTCCAGAAGCTTGGTTGTATCGTTGCCAAGAATATCAATTACCTTGACCAATATAAGATGCGACCCATTTTCGGGATAAGTATGATTAGCCGTTAACATAATTTTAGGTTCTTTTTTTGTACGGTAGCTTTGCCACTCGTTATGAAACGTATCATCATGGTAATTCCAGTCGATGGCCCAGTAATCGATCCATTGCTGCCAGTGGGTTATATTTTTTCGTATTTCTTCGGGAATGTCATCCGGCGGAACAATAAAATCATCCAGCTTTACGGTAAGCGTTTTATCTTTGACCGTGGTGTGTACAGAAAGTGAAGCCAGTTCATAAAATTTTATATCGCCCTGCTCAACGGCTTTCTTTTCTAAAACTTCGTGTGGGATTTTTTTAAACTTAATATCCACATTATTGGCGGCGGCAAATTGTCTGGCTGTTTCATTGATTTCAAAAGCAAAATCCCAGCCTAGAATATCCACCCCGTTTGTTTCGATGTCCGACGTTTTACCCACAGATTTCCAAAATTCCTGCACAATGTTTTTGATGTCGCCGATGGAAACAGGCGTGTCCACCGAACCGACATGCACCATACGCCCGGCCCTGGCGCCATGCAGCCAGACAAACCCGCTGACCGCCTCGGCCTGGAAAAGCTGCAGGATAAACTGACGGTAACGGTGTTCAACGGCCGCCCGCTCAGCAAGATTGGGAAACTCCGCGCTCATCCATTGCTGGCGTTCATATTTGCCAAGGTTTTGAACAACAAAAGGTTTTACATTTGGAATTTGTAAGAGACGCTTGCGGGTTGTGTGTACAGCAAAACGGCCCAAATCACAGGTAATCCAACGACGATTAAGTTTCTCAGAAACAGCAGCTGTTGTACCTGAGCCACAGAAACAATCAAGAACCAAGTCATTTTCATTTGAACAGGATATAAGAAGTCTTTCTAATAATGTTTCCGGTTTTTGAGTTTGATAATTCAGATATTCTTTTGCTGAATTATTTATTTTATCCAAATCCCATACATTATCAATAACCACGCCTTCACTTATTGCATCTTCTAAAAATCTCTTTATACGCTTACCGTTACCAGCATCAGACAGGACATATTCTTTTCCACTTTCGTCGATCCTTATTTTTTGCTTTCTTTTTTTTACGTATTCTTCTTTAGATTTCCATTTTTGGAAATAAGAATTAAAAGTTTGTTTTTTACCTTTATTATAAAGAAAAATTGAATCATGTCTTTTTTCAAATGATGATTTCAGTTTTTTATTCCATCCACTATAATGCCAAATGATTTCATTCTGAAAATTATTATAAGCAAATATCTCATCTAAGATAGATTTAACATAGTGACTCACATGCCAATCAAGATGCACAAAAAGTGAACCGTCTTCAGTTAAAAGTTCACGCAACAAAATAGCTGTTTCGTAAAACCACTGTAAATAAGAATCAAGTCCTCTTCCCCAGGTATCACGGTAGGCTTTTTGTTCAATAATGCTGGGCTTCTTGGTAAACCGGGTTGTTTCATCTTCCGGTGTGTCCGGGTTATCGGGTATGGTGGCGGTAAAGGAAAAATCGGCGCCGGTATCAAAAGGCGGGTCTATATAAATCAGGTTTACTTTGCCGGCAAACTCCGGAAGCAGGCTGGGCAATACATATTTCTTATCACCCCAAATCAGGCGGTTGCGCCACTCGGTAGGTTGGCCGCTGGCAAACAAGTCCAACGTTTTTTGGCGGTCTTGTGCGGATTCGTTTACGGTTTCAATGGTTTGGAATGGCAGGGCAATGCGCACCGGGGCGTTCTTTTTTCCGTCTTTGTTGTATTTTCCATCCCAGATGAGTTCGGTCATTTAGAATTCCTTTTAAATATATTTAATAACTACTCTTTTTTGTTTTTTTCATTTGCTCATTTAGGGGAATTTTCATAATCAAAACATTGTATCCAAAATCAATAAATTTTTTATTGACATTGCGTAATGTAGGTTTTGAAAAAACGGTAATTCATGATTATTTTCCATTTTGCCAACTCACATTATGATAAAATATCATCAACAACATGTTTGAAATTTGGAAAGGTATATTTTAGTAACTGTTTAAGTTCAATTCTATCTGGCTGATCTAAAAGCCAATCGAATCCGGATGCTGTGATTTTCAGCTGTCGTGTATATTTATCAATAACCGTTTGTGGCGTGACGTTATGTTCATTTGCTATTTTACGCGTTGCTTCGTGTCTGGAGGTCCCGCGTAATACAAGAAGTGATACTTTTAGGATTTGTACTAAGGCCTGCGGCGTTCCTGCCGGGATTTCCCGTGTATGATATTGAGCCGACTTTTCTTTAATTTCACTGGTGTGGATTTGAGTGTTTGCTTTAGAAATATGTAGCAGTTTTTTAAGGGCCGTATTAAAATTATCAACAAGCGGCACAGCATGCTTTTGAATATACTCAAAAACCTCCTGGTCAACTTCAACCTGATGGAACTGCATATTGCCCCGATTTTATTTTAGATGAAATATAAGTTATATATTGGTAGTGAAACAAGTAATCGTTGTAGTAATTGTAAATATATTTAAAATTGCGAAAACTATAATTGCCCAAAAGGCAAAGCGCACGACAATCCGAAGTTTCTTAGGCTTTAGTTGTCATGTCTAATACAATAATTTTGTTAAAATATATTCTTTGAAATAAAGTTTTGAATTTAAACGTCAATAACATAAATTTTATTGTTTGTTCAGTTACCTAATCAACCAAATCTTAATGTCTATAAAA
>CAYWBI010000304.1:0-3029 GCA_964456445.1 uncultured Calditrichaceae bacterium | reverse complement strand
TTTTGCTCTATCTCTTTTTATTTTAATAACTTAGAAGATTTTGAGCAAACCCTAACTATTCAGCTAAATGGCGCCTTGCGTTCTAAATTATAACTTCAATAATTGTCGCCAACTTTTTAGATTTCTTTTTTTACCGCCAAGTCGCTAAAACGCTAAGTTTTTTTATTATTTTCTTTGCGCCTTCACGTCTTTGCAGTTATTTATCTATAATTATCATTGATTCGAATAGACTTTTGACACAGCTGAACTGCTACATTTTTTTAAAGAATATACAATATTATCATTGAAATTTCAAATAGATAGTTTGAGATTTCAATAAAATTTTAAGCTGATTAAAAACTGGAAAGATGTTTTTTGATTCGTTTATATTTAAAAAGGGGACACTTTTGCAATTGTTGTTTCAGCGTAAAACACAGTTGCTTGCCCAAATAAACACCATTTGTCATAACGCATTATCCGAAGCCACAGACAGCATGAGCAGCGGGGTGGATTTGACCTATTCCACTGTTAAATGGAAGATTGCCCAAAAGATCGGCGCTTTCAAAACCTATCCGCAACGCTGGAAGGACAATTCCGTGGTGAACATGGTTTTAAGCTGGCAGCCGCCCTATCCGGCCCTGCTGATCGATGATGGCGTGAACGACATTTTTATCGCTGTAAACCGCACCCTGCATAAAAATCTGTTACAAAGGCATATCCCGCATGATTATGTGGAACGCCCGGGCAGGCATAGCTGTGATTACTGGACGCGGGTGTTAAAATACCACCTGCTGTTTTTTAAGGAACAGTTTGGGAAGAGGGGATGATCTGCTTATGCGCAGAACCCGGGTATTGCCTGAAATTAAAAAAAGGGGGGGATAGAATTTTGATGGGGATGTGTGAATAAAATCAATGCTGTCGCGATTGTTACAACTGTTTCAAAGATTCTATTCAATCCTGAATTAATAACTTGCCATTCCTCATCAGATTTTCAAACGATAGAACGAAAACTTTATCGCTCAATTTGTAATTCATTTTTCCCGGATAAACAACAAACAGATGGCTTAAGTTTAAATCGCCGACAGCTATTTTCATTGATTTAGTGAGAGTTGGTGCATCCCGCATGATTATGTGGAACGCCCCGGCAAACATAGCTGGAGCTATTGGACCCGCGTGCTAAAATACCACCTGCTGTTTTTTTAAGAGCAGTTTAGGAAGAGGGGAAATAACCCTTGGATTTATCCCGGAAACGAACGAAGCGATTGCTTCCCCGGGGTTTTTGCCTCTGACGGGATTGGGCGAATACCCCCATTAATTACCTGAGAATTTCCTGACAATCGTCTTGTGCCAGGCCTGCACATCATCAGCATAGAGTATTCTATCCAAAAATTTGAATCCCTATGAATCTATCCCAAATACTCTGTGACTTCTGCTTTTGCCTTCCTAAGCATCAATTCATCTTCAACTGCTTTAGTGACACATTTTTTATTTACCGGATTGAAATAGGTTGACAACGATTTTGCCAGTACAATGGCCAATGGAATCCCTACAATTGAAATAAATAATCCGGCAATTTGGAAAATCGTTGCAACGGCAAGCAAGAGGCCAAACGGGAAATATATTATACGTACCACTATGCCGAAAGAATCCCAGAGTTTATTTTTATTCACGTTGAGTTCTTTTTTATCGATCATGGATTTGGAAAAAGGGGCCAGTAAGAATTTTGACAATTCGATTAATCCCAATCCTATTGGGGCGCCAATCACAGAGAGAACAAGCAGACCGCCAAGCAGAAGAGAGAATAATGACGTTAAGAAACCCATAAACGGAAAATGCCACAAGATATTACCTAATGTTCTCATTAAATCCTCCAATATAATTTTAGATTGTAGTCATAGTTTGTCTTTATCATTTTTATTTTGGTTCATAAGTGACCTTGATTGTTTTAGCGCAATAGCAGCATTTTACGGCTTTGTACAAAATCCCCGGTCATTAACCTATAAACATATACACCGCTGGCCAGGCTATTGGCATTAAAACGTACCTGATGCTTACCGGCATTCTGCCGCCCCTCCACTAAACGCGCCACTTCCCGCCCGAGGATATCATATACGATCAATGATACCGGCGCAGCTTTTTTGAGCTGATACCTGATGGCGGTTGACGGGTTGAAGGGGTTGGGGTAGTTTTGGCCAAGAATATACTTTAAGGGTTGTGTTTTCAAATCTTTTAATGTAGCTGACACATCATACTCAACAAACAACGAATGATCATCATTAATATTCTTAAATGTATATTTGGAGATAGCGCCAAGCGTATCATTATCCACATAGACATTTTTTATAATATATCCACTATCAGCCGTAAATACATAGGTTATGGAATCACCATAGTTTACAATGGTTGTGTCCTTAGTGGTTGCTGACAGGCCATAAGATTTTTTCTGGATAATCCTAAAATTCTCAAAAAACAATTTGGAGTACAAACTGTTATCTATGGCCCCATCACCATTCCTGTCAATTTCAAGAACCTGATCCGGTTTTATGTTCCGGAAGCTTGAATAAAAAAATGTATTTTCAGAAACCTGTACTGAATCAAACAATAAAGAAATTGTTTTGTGACTCCCAGTAACGTCTTCTAAGGACACTCTTGATATACCTGTATAACCCTTTGATTCCGCAACCAATTGATACGTCAGATTATTTTTCAGGCCCGGTAATACGATTTCATTGCTTTTTATGCCTGATACCGAATCCGTCAGAAACCGAAAATGACTTCCGGGTATTTCTTCTGTCCAGGTTGAATCAGTTAATGGGCCGGTATGATTGCCCTGATTATCATAAGCATGTAAATACATGGATGATTCCGTGCCACTTGAAGACAATGTCTGTTTTTTTGATGAAGACCCTGCGAAAGTTAGATTTATATTAAAATATTTTTTTTGCAGGAAACCAATATCATCTATCCATACAATAGGCAAAAAACCTTCTGAAGTCGAAGAAACCTTAAAGGTAATAGTTTGTGTTGTTCCGGCGAATTTTTTTATACCA
>CAYWBI010000303.1:0-3073 GCA_964456445.1 uncultured Calditrichaceae bacterium | reverse complement strand
CCATCAACCCCTTTATCTATAAGGCATCAGACTTTATGGACAGACACTAATTAAATGGGACAATAAAAACAATGACCAGATCATCGGACGCGCCCGCACACTTATTTTTGTAAGCCACAATGCCGAAAGCGGAAAAACGACAAGTGAATTGCTGGCAGAATATGAACGGCTGAACGCTAATATAAAAAAGGCGGAAGCAGAATTATACCATTACCCGAACAGGCACATTGAAACCGAAGAGGTGAAAAGATTAGAAAAGGCCAGAGACGAAGCCATTGCCGCTTTCCTGGCAAAAATGCCCAAAGTGTTTGATCCCTTTGCCGGCGGCGGCGCCATACCTTTGGAAGCGGCACGACTCGGATGTAACAGTTACGGTAACGATATTAACCCCGTGGCGCATATCATACAAAAAGGGAGCTGCGAGTTTCCGCAGAAATACGGCAAACCGATTACTTACGGCAAAGATGAATTTGTTAAAATTTCTGGGGAAAAAGAATTTGATAAACAACGGGAAAAAGGAAATGTATTTGGCGACAGGGTAAATATCCCGAACCGCTTAGCCCATGATGTTGAGTATTATGCAAAAAAACTGTTGCAAAATGTTGAAGCGGAAATCGGCCACTATTACCCCGAAGATAAAGACGGGTATAAACCCATTGCCTATTACTGGGCAAGAGTGGGTACATGTGCAAATCCATCTTGCGGGGCGGAAGTGCCTTTGTTAAGGGGATTTTATTTAGTGAATAAGGGAGATAAAAAGGTTTATTTAAATCCTGTGATTGATGGAATTGATATTTCCTTTGAAATAAAAAACGGACACTATACTGCTGAAGGCTGGGTAAAAAGAGGGAACCTAACTTGTCCGTGTTGTACACAGGTTACAAGTGTTTCTAATATAAAAGAACAAAGCAGAACCAAAACATTACCTTCCAGATTAATTGCTGTTATAGTAGATAAAGGCAATGGAAAGGAATATCGAATTCCATCACAAGTTGAATATGAAGCAACGTCTAATCTTCCCAGCGAAATTGAAGACTACCGACCAACTGAAAATATGCAAAGAAATTCAGCTGGTGGAGATACTTTTAGTTGGGGTGTTACTAAATGGGGACAAATGTTCACCAACCGCCAGCTTCTTGCCATGCAAACTTTTGTAGAGAAACTGCATGAATTAAAGCAAGAGATGGGTGCAGATAAAAATGAATATTCAAAAGCGGTGATGACTTATTTGGGGATATGGATTGATAGGATCGCAATTAATAATACTTCATTTGGTCGAATAGATGTTAGTAGAGAAAACTTACAACATCCATTTTCTCGACAAGCTATTGCCATGATATTTGATTATCCGGAATCCAATCCTTTTAGCGGGAAAACAGGAAGCGCGTTAAACCAGTTGAATTGGCTCACGCGGTATATTGTTGGAGAAAGTTACGATATACCTTCTAAAATGAATAACGCATCGAGTGGAGAAAAAAATCAATTTGGCAAAGATGAACTTGACGTCGTGGTGACAGACCCTCCTTACTATGATGCCATTGCCTATGCCGATTTATCCGATTTCTTTTATGTGTGGATGAAAAAAACAATTTTTGATTTATATCCGTTAAATTTTGCTACGCCACAAACCCCAAAATTACAGGAATGTACGGCTCTAAAGCATCATCATCAGGATAGTGCCGATAAGGCATTTCATCATTTTGACAATAAATTGCTGGAGATATTTGATGCGATAGAATATCAAACAAAGGATTTGGTCTCAATCATGTTTGCTCACCAAAGTACTAAAGCGTGGACTACTTTATGTAATTCAATCTTAAAAGCAAATATGAATATAAATGGTAGCTGGTCGATGGATACTGAAATGCAGGCAAGAACATTGGCATTAGCGGGAGATGCTTTAGCAACATCTGTTACCGTAGCCTGTAAACCATCTACTAAATCAGGAATCGGCGATTATAAAGAAGTCCAAAAAGAGATTCTTCAAGTAATTAAAAAGGATGTAAAAGAACTTTATGCTTTGGGTTTCAGAGGCGCAGATTTATTGACCGCTTGTTTTGGAAAAGCGGTTTCCGTATTTGGTAAATACGAAACTGTTGAAAAAGCGGACGGCTCTGAAGTTACTGTTGCAGAACTATTGGAAATGGCGCGGGAAGCCGCTTTTGACGCAATTATAAGCGACATCGATACGGACGACCTTACCAAGTTTTATATCGGCTGGCTTAATCTGTTTGTCTTTTCGGAAGCGGTACACGATGATGTGAGGCGTATCTCTCAAATTGGTTTAAGTGTGGATATCTCTGATATTTATCACCAAAATATTTTAGTAAAAAAGGGCGACAAAGGAATATTGGGTTCAATGGCGGCGCGTATTGCCGCAGATAAAAATCTCGGATTACGTCCGCTAAAAAATTACGATATCGATATGGCACAACGCATGATGTATTTGTTCGACCCTAAAAATGGAACACGCGCCGCATTGTTAAAATACATTGCCGAAAAAGCGCCTACAGCGGAATCATCCCTATGGCGGGTATTAAATTCGCTGGCAGAACTGCTCCCGAAATCAAAAGAACTAAAAGACCGGGATTTAGCGGCGGGTTTGTTGAGTAATCAGGAAAACTTATTGCGCGAAGCAAAAAATATAGAAGATATTGCGGACAACCAAATAGAATTGGAATTTTAGCTAAACAGGTGTGACATGAAAAATAACAGAAATAATTTGGATAAAGCATTGGGACAATTTATTGAAGCCATGCGTTTGTTCCTTGCTGTGGAATTAAAAAACGAATATGGTAAATCCTGGGAGTTGGCGTATTATAATGCACTTTCAGAGAAACAGAAGAGTGATTGGGATAATCAAAGTAATGGCGGAAAAGATACAATTAGTCTGATAGATTTTAATAATCTTGGGACCTTCGCCATCAAACAAAAAAAGTTTTTGCAGAAGTTTTTTGGGCGCGAGGTGAATAACCTCCCAACCAAATTTAATGAGATTGCAGATGCACGGAATATGTTTGCTCATTACGCTGACTGGGATAAGGATGTTGCCGAGACTGCTTTTTTACACATG
>CAYWBI010000302.1:0-3176 GCA_964456445.1 uncultured Calditrichaceae bacterium | reverse complement strand
TGTGCGCTATGCCTCACTTCACCACTAAAAAAATGGAACAGCTGAATAGTTACTTTTTTATAGAAGAAGCCCGGCATTTGTTTTAGTCTGTTAAAAGCAAAAGGATTGTAAGCGGCCAAAAGCCGCAGGCTGTGATTTTTTAATGGCTCGCGCTGAAGAATATCAAGAGCCAAAGATCGGCCCTGCTTGCGGCTGCGGTGTCTAAAGGTGAGAATGACCTAAACCCCGCAGCCCGATCCTTATGGAAATCGGTGCATTGGTGTTCCTTAAGAAAAATTAAGAAAAAATTAAGTTGTATTTGAGTATAAAGTTTCTTCACTTACTTAGCAGTTAAAATTCGGGACACGCATGAAAATCCTTATAATCGAAGATGAAGAGAAAGTTGCCCGGGCCCTAAAGGAAGGATTGGAGCACGAACGGTACGGCGTGGACATCGCGGGCAGCGGGGAAGACGGGTTCTTTCTTTTAAATTCCAAACCGTATGATCTGCTTTTGCTGGATTTAATGTTGCCGGGCCGCGATGGGATAGAAATTTTAAAAACGCTGAGACAAAAGAATATAAATATTCCTGTCCTTATTTTAACGGCCCGTGATACCGTGCAGGATCGCGTGTTGGGACTGGACAGCGGGGCGGATGATTATCTGATTAAACCCTTTGCCTTTCCCGAGCTGCTGGCCCGCATCCGGGTGCTGCTCAAACGGGGAATTGAGAAACAAATAATTCGTTTGCTCTGCGCGGGCCTTGAGATGGATTTGATAAAACGAAGGGTATTGCGTGACGATCGGGAGATTTCATTAACCTTACGTGAGTTTGATTTACTTGAATATCTTCTGCGGCATAAGCACCAAATTGTTTCCCGTGAGATGCTTGCGGCGGATGTATGGAAGGAAACAAACCGGGCGACTCCGATCGATAATTTGATCGATGTGCACATCGCGCGTCTGCGCAGAAAAATTGACGATCCCTTTGATGTTAAATTATTGCATACCGTTCGGGGAGTTGGTTTTATCCTTTCCGAGGAGGCTCCCTGATGTCTTTTATCGCGAAAAATGTACGCACGCGTTTAACCTTGTGGTATGTGTTGGCCTTTACAACGATCCTGATTTTTTACGCGTTGCTATCGATATCACTGGTCTATGTAAATTTTAAAAACAGCTTAGATGATCAATTGCAGCAGGATTACGAGATCGTCGAGAACCTTCTGCAGATACGGCCTGACAATACCGTGAAAATTGAATCGGAAGATGACCCGTATTTTCATGAACGATGGTTTCAAATTTGGTCATCGGACTGGAATATGCTTTATGAAAGCCGTCCCTTTAGCGGCAAGGGCCTGCCGCCCATTTCAAAAAAGGATGAATCAAAAAACGGCCTGCATTTTCATTCATTGCGCCTGGATAACAAGGTCCGGGTAAGGGCGCTGACTGGCAAGATAAATATCGATGGCCAATGGTTGTTCATCCGCCTCATCCGTGACGAGGAGGGGCTATGGGAAGCGTTGTCCGATTTCAGTATTAGAATGCTTATCGCTTTACCGCTCGCGTTGTTTATTGCCGGGTTTGGCGGTTATTTCCTGACAAAGAAATTCCTTGCGCCCATTGATAATATGACCGCCACGGCGCGGAAAATTGGTGAAGAGAACCTTAAAGACCGTCTGCCTGTTATAAATCCCGATGACGAACTCGGTGACCTGGCCCGGGTTTTTAACGATATGTTGGAAAGGATTCAAAAATCATTCGAAAGACTGAAGCAATTTACCTCCGATGCCGCACACGAATTGCGGACCCCCCTGACGGCCATACGCAGCATCGGTGAAGTAGGCATGCAGGAGTATAAAGATGCAAAATATTACCGTGAAATTCTTGGCAGCATACTCGAAGAGAACAGGCGGCTGACCCAGCTTGTTGATAATCTGCTCTTTCTTTCACGCGCCGATGAAAAGATGATCAGCCAGCGGGTCGCACGGGTTGAACTGAAACAATTTATTCAGGATACAGTGGAATTTATCCATGTCCTTGCAGAAGAGAAAAACCAATCCATAGTGATTGAAGCGAAAAAAGATATTTCTGTGATTGCAGACCGTGCACTTCTAAAACAGGCGCTGCTTAACATTCTGGACAACGCTATAAAACACTCACCCCAGGGTTCGCAAGTAACGGTCCGAATTGATCTATGGGAAGAAAATACGGCATACATCGAAGTAACTGACAACGGGCCGGGGATAGCCCCAGAGCATCTTAACAAAATATTTAAACGCTTCTACCGTATCGACAAGGGACGTACGCGGGGAACAGGTGGAAGCGGTCTGGGGCTTGCAATTGCCCGCTGGGCCGTGAGGGCACAGGGCGGAAAACTGACTGTGGAAAGCCAGATGAAAAAGGGAAGTTCTTTCAGGATCATCTTGCCCCTGACGGAAACGGGATAAGCGGACCTATGGGAATAAAGAGCTATTGCCTTTTATTTGGCTGATATAAAGGCGTGCTAAATGTTAAGCTTTAGATAGCCGTATAAGGCTGATGAAGAGACCGGTAAAATTTTTTAAAGGAGGAAGTATTATGCAAAAACTAATTTCTTTGTGCGTATTGTTTACCCTGATTGCCTTTGGTTTTCGTCCTCTTGCCGCACAACAGGCGCGCATGGCCCGGAATAACAGCGTAAGACTTACGTTCGAAAATGTTATAACCGGTAAATTACCACAAGGCTGGAAAATTGAAGGGACAAATCAAAAAGGCCCGTTAGCGACCTGGAAAGTTTTTGAAGATTCATCTGCGCCCTCGGGAGACAAGGTATTGGGAATGATATCGCCTAACCACGATTTCGGTGGCACATTTAACCTGTGCTGGACAAGGGATATAAAATTTTTGAACGGCGAGATTAAAGTAATGTTTAAAGCCAATAAGGGCATAGAAGACCAGGGCGGCGGTGTGATCTGGCGCGTATTGGATAAGGGCAATTACTACATTTCGCGCTACAATCCGCTCGAAAATAACTTTCGCATTTATTACATAAAAGATGAGGCACGTAAAATTCTGGCCAGCGCCCGGATTGAATTGCCAAAAGGGAATTGGTACGAATTAAAAATCATTCAAAATGCAAATCATATCTCAGGCTATTTAAATGGTAAAAAATTGCTGGAAGTCGATGATGATACTTTTTCCGGCACGGGGGGTGTCGG
>CAYWBI010000301.1:0-3202 GCA_964456445.1 uncultured Calditrichaceae bacterium | reverse complement strand
AATGATAATACAAAAGGTAAAATAGGGGCGTAGCCCTGAAATCTTCGTAGAAAAAATATTCATGAAAATATGTTGCATTCGGGCTAAGAATAAAAATCACCTTTTTGGGCACCGGCTTATCCGGGTTAGGAATAAGTTATCATGTTCCCACTTTAGTATTTAACAACGGAACAGTAACATAAATTATATTTAATCAATTCCCTTTTACATACTCCTCCGGTACTGCCCGCCCACCTCGAACAGCGCGCGGCTGATTTGCCCAATGGAACAGACCTTGGCCGCCTCCATCAATTCATCAAAAATATTGCCGTTTTTAAGCGCCACCGTCTGCAAACGGGACAACACTTTCCGGCTCTGTGCCGTATAATGGGTTTTCAGGTTATGCAGGGTGCGGATTTGGTTTTCCTTTTCTTCTTCCGTGGAGCGGATCACTTCCCCCGGCACAATGGTGGGCGATCCCTTGGAGCTTAAAAAGGTGTTCACGCCGATAATGGGGTATTCGCCGTTATGCTTTAGCGTTTCATAATAAAGGCTTTCTTCCTGGATTTTACTACGTTGGTACATGGTTTCCATGGCGCCCAGCACCCCGCCCCGTTCGGTGATGCGGTCAAATTCCGCATAGACCGCCTCCTCCACCAAATCGGTCAGCTCTTCGATGATAAACGAGCCCTGCAAAGGGTTTTCATTTTTGGCCAGCCCCAGCTCGCGGTTGATGATCAACTGGATGGCCATGGCCCGGCGCACGGATTCCTCGGTGGGCGTGGTGATGGCCTCGTCGTAGGCGTTGGTGTGTAAGCTGTTGCAATTGTCATAGATGGCATAAAGCGCCTGCAAGGTCGTGCGGATATCATTAAAATCGATCTCCTGCGCATGGAGCGAACGCCCCGAGGTTTGGATGTGGTATTTGAGCATCTGCGAACGGGCGTCGGCGCCGTACTTCAGCTTCATGGCCTTGGCCCAGATGCGCCGCGCCACCCGGCCGATCACCGCGTATTCCGCATCGATGCCATTGGAAAAGAAGAAGGAAAGATTGGGGGCAAATTTGTTGATGTCCATCCCGCGGCTCAGGTAATATTCCACATAAGTAAAACCGTTGGCCAGGGTAAAGGCCAGTTGAGAGATGGGATTGGCCCCCGCTTCGGCGATATGATAGCCGGAAATTGAAACCGAATAAAAATTACGCACAGCCTGCTCGATAAAATACTGCTGCACATCGCCCATCAGCCGCAGGGCAAATTCGGTGGAAAAGATGCAGGTATTCTGGGCCTGATCTTCCTTCAGAATGTCGGCTTGCACCGTTCCACGTACACGGCTTAGCGTTTTGGCCTTGATTTTTGCATAGACGTCCGCGGGCAACACCTGGTCACCGCTTACGCCCAAAAGCATTAGACCAAGCCCGTCGTTGCCTTCCGGCAGATCACCAATATAGTGTGGCCGTTTGGCCGTTGATTTTTTATAAAGGGCGTCAATTTTCTTGTTTACCCCTGCTTCAAGACCATGTTCACGGATATAAAGCTCGCATTGCTGATCGATGGCCGCGTTCATAAAAAAGGCCAGCATCATAGGCGCCGGACCGTTGATGGTCATGGATACCGATGTTTTAGGATCGGAGAGGTTAAAACCGGAATAGAGTTTTTTGGCGTCATCGAGACAGCAAACCGAGACACCCGAGTTACCGATCTTGCCATAAATATCGGGACGCTTATCGGGATCATTCCCATACAGCGTAACGGAATCAAAAGCGGTGGAAAGTCGTTTGGCAGGCATGCCCAGGCTTACATAATGGAAACGGCGATTGGTGCGTTCCGGCCCGCCCTCGCCGGCAAACATGCGTGTGGGGTCTTCGCCCTCCCTTTTAAAGGGATAAATACCCGCCGTATAGGGAAATTCGCCCGGTACGTTCTCTTCAAGTATCCAATGCAGAATATCGCCCCAACCCTGCATTTTAGGGGTAACCACCTTGGGCACCCGGGTATGGGCCAGCGTGGTTTTATGGGTTTCGATGGCGATTTCCTTGTTACGAACCTTAAAGGTAAAAACGTCCTTTTTGTACATCTCGCGCCGTTGGGGCCAATCATCCAATAGCTTTTTATTCTTCGGGTCAAAATTCAGATAGAGTTTTTCCTTTTGCTTTTGCAGGGCGTCTATAGCCGGGTGGTCTGCTGCGGCCCCGTTTTCCAATAGCGTACTTTGCGCCAGGTCGAGGGCATATATTTTTTGAGCGATTTCAGACTGTCTCCGTGCCCAGGAGCTGTACCCCCGGTTGTTCCCGGTTATCTCGGAAAGGTAGCGGACACGGCTGGGCGGGATGATATAGACCTTGTCATGTTCCTGACCGTCCCCGCTGAAATGTGAACTAAAATCCTGCCCGCTGCGCTCGGATATTTTACGCATAACCGCCCGGTACAGGTTGTTCATGCCCGGATCGTTAAATTGTGAGGCGATGGTGCCGTACACCGGCAGATCGACCGGGTTTGGCTCAAAAATATGATGGTTGCGGGCGAATTGTTTTTTGACGTCACGCACCGCATCCAGCGCGCCGCGTTTATCGAATTTATTGAGGGCGATCAGATCTGCAAAATCCAGCATATCGATTTTTTCCAACTGGCTGGCCGCGCCGTATTCCGGCGTCATCACATACAGGCTGGAATCGGAATGTTCGGTGATCTCCGTATCGGACTGACCAATGCCGGATGTTTCGAGAATGATAAAATCATAGCCCGCCGCCTTAAGGATTAGCAGGGTTTCATCCACATATTTGGAAAGGGCAAGATTGGCCTGACGCGTTGCCAAAGAGCGCATATATACGCGTGGATTATGGATGGCATTCATGCGGATGCGGTCGCCAAGCAACGCCCCGCCGGTTTTACGTTTGGATGGGTCCACCGAGACAATGGCGATATATTTGTCGGGGAAATCATTTAGAAAGCGGCGCACCAGCTCATCGATCAACGAAGATTTGCCCGCGCCGCCCGTACCGGTTATCCCAAGGATTGGGGCCCTGGCCTTTTTGGCTTTTTCATGGATGATCTTCAAGGTGGCGACCGACGCTTCCGGGAAGTTTTCCGCCGCGGAGATCAGGCGGGCAACAGCCAGCATATTCTTCGGGTTTAATTGATTGGCCAGTCCATCCACATCCCTGCCGGTGGGATAATCACATTGGGCCACCATGTCATTGATCATACCCTGCAGCCCCATCACA
>CAYWBI010000300.1:0-3233 GCA_964456445.1 uncultured Calditrichaceae bacterium | reverse complement strand
ATTTAAATTATTGCGATTCCTCACTACGGCTTAACAGAAAATATCTTATTAATACAACAAATAACAAGGATGTTATTAAATATAAGGAGTAGGGAATGTCTGACCATCCAACTCAATACGCAGAAGTAAATCGATTAAAACACACCCAGGTCCTAAAAATTGTAAGCAGCTCCTTTTATAAAGAACTGCGTGATTATGGCGTTGACAAGAGCGATATTATTTCTGTGAGCATGAACCTTCTGGATTATGTCACCGACGAAGAAAACAAAGGCATTACATCCAGCGAATTAATTTACCAATTTAACGTATCCCTACTCAAGGACCAATGGAAAGAAAATAACCTACTCACGCTTGACGATGTTTCCATAAGGCCGATTACCCGAAGTTCCATCCCTGAGATTATTGATTGGCTCGGTGAGAAAGACCTCAATAAAACCTTTATTGGGTTTTTTCCTAAGTCGGCGGACACATTGGAAGAATATCTCTTTTCTAAAAACCACATCTATTTTGGGGTTTTTTATAAAACGGATCATCTCGTTGGGATAATTGGCGCGGAAAATTACCACCAACAATTTTGTAAACTGGAAATGAAAAAATTTATCGGCTCGAAAAAGTTCCGTAATAAAGGAATTGGTAAAGCCGCAACATTTTTGTTCCTTTATTACTCCTTCAACATTCTTGATGTTAACAAGGTGTTTATCCACTCTCTTGATACCAATATAAAAAATATAAACCTAAATAGCCGATTTGGCTTTGAACTGGAAGGGCTACTGTATAACGAAGTTTCATTGGACGATGGTTTTCATGATGTTTTGCGAATGTGTCTGCTCAAAACAAATTGGTTAAGCCTTTTTGTGGAAAAGTCCAATGGGGCGAAACCCCTTCACTAATTTTACATCCAAAAAAAGCCCCGTATTCCGGGGCTTTTTTTTCGTTCAAAAGCTTATTTTTATTATCATGCTCAATTCAGGAACAACTTCCGATATATTCCTTATGCGCATATTCTACAGGTTATTTAAAATAAAATTTGTCATCATTGTGTATAAATGATAATGCCGCCCCGGCAGGCCATGGTTCTTTCCCGGATAGATCATCAAACGGAATTGCTTATTGGCTGTTTCCATTTTATTTATAAATTGCATGGTGTTTTGTACATGCACATTATCATCGGAACTTCCGTGAACGACTAGAAGTCCTTTTCTATATTTATCTACATAACTTAAAACAGACGTTGAATCGTACCCGGCATGATTGTTTGCTGGAATATCCATATAGCGTTCTGTATAAATTGTGTCATATAATCTAAAGTCAGAAACGGGGGCAACGGAAATACCGGTTTTAAAATATCCGGAACCCTTGGTCATGGACATCAATGTAAGATATCCGCCAAAACTCCAGCCCCATATACCGATCCGCGTTTTGTCCACATACGGTAGCGACGCCAGGTATTTTGCACCCTGGATTTGGTCATGAAGCGGCCATTTTCCAAGATCGCCTTTGGCAAAATTCTTAAATTTTTTGCCCCGTCCATTCGAGCCACGGTTATCGACGGAGAAAACAAGATATCCCTTTTGTGCCAACATACTGTGCCAAAAAGCACGCGGGCCCCCCCAGGCATTGCGCACCACCTGAACCCCGGGCCCTCCATAACAATAAAGAAGAACAGGGTATTTTTTGTTAGGATCAAAATCCAATGGCTTGGTCAATTGCCCATAAAGTTTTTCACCATCGCTTGTCGTAAAATTTAAAAAACCCGGCCGGCTAAGCTGGTAATCATCTATGTTTTTGATACTGGATTTGTATATTGAACGGACTTCCAGTCCTGAACGGTCGCGTAATGTGGCCCGGTACGGTGTGGCCGAATTGGACCAACTGTCGATAAAATATTTGAAATTTGGTGAAAATCGGGCGCTGTGCCAGCCTGCGTGTGTTGTAAGTTTTGTCAGCTCCTTCGTATGGATATTTACCGAGAAAATATGTTGTTCTAAAACGGTGCCTTTGTTAGCCGCGAAATAAATCTTCTGACCATCACTTCCATAAACCTTTTGCACAACCCATTTCCCAGTGGTCAGCTGATCAAACGTTTTTCCCGAGCGGTCATAAAGATAAATATGGTTATATCCATCCCTTTCCGAGGTCCATATAAAATTTTTGCCGTCGGGTAAAAAATAAAAGTTGTCAAATACCTCTACCCAGGCAGGGTCTGTTTCAGTAAGGACGGTTTTTGGTTTCAGGTTCTCCATATTATAAGATAAAAAATCCATCTTATTTTGGCGGCGGTTCATTTTTTCAACATACAGTGCCTGGCCGTCTGGCCGCCAATAAATCCGCGGAATATAAATATCGCTTTCCTTGCCCAAATCCAGCCAGCGTGTCTTTCCATTTTGCAAATCATACAAACCTATTTTTACAAGCGCATTTGGGTCACCTGCCTTTGGGTAGCGGATGGTTTTTACCTTTCCATGCAACTCGTTAAATTCTGTCCAACTGAATTCAGGCTCGTTCGATTGGTCAAGGCGCCAAAAAACAATGGTCTTTCCGTCCGGGGCCCATTTCCAGCCATCCGTTACGCTAAACTCTTCCTCATAAACCCAATCGAACTTGCCATTAATTATCATTTTACTGCCATCATGGGTTAGCTGGGTAAGTTTCCCGCTTTTTAAAGATTTCATATAAATATTATTTTTATAGACAAAGCCGATCTGCCGCTCATCCGGGGAAAAGTGTACATTTGTAATCTGTCCGTCAAAAACACTTTGTAGTTTTTTTGTGGCAGGAGTATAAACATAATAACGGGCTGTTTTGGATCTGCGCCAAACCTGGTTTAAACTGGTGGTAAGCAATAACATATTGCCGCTTTTCGACCATTGATAATTGTTGATTTTAAGGGTGGTCTCCGGGTCCGCTGGCGATATAAGATTGGCGCTGCTAAGGATGGTTTGGGTTTTTGAACCATCGATGTTTTCTTGTTTCAAAACCCTGGCCTTTAGCAAAGTGTCAAAATCCATAAAGTTCAATCCATTGGATTTTGCATGCCAGGTAACGCTGCGGAACCCGGTTGGCGAAAGGGTGTGATCGACAAATAAATCTTTTAAAGTGATCGGTTTTTCTTGTGCAAACAACGTTGGCCAACTTAGGGCGATCAATAGAAATGTAATAAGCCGTGCGGTCATAGAACCTCCTTTTAAGTAAAAATGGAAAACTATGTTTCTAACGCTTCCGGGTGTCGGGCT
>CAYWBI010000299.1:0-3234 GCA_964456445.1 uncultured Calditrichaceae bacterium | reverse complement strand
TTTTTTAGTTTCAATGTACACCAAATGAAGTATGTTGTCAATAAAAACAAATTAAGAGCAGCCTGGAGGCACCCAACGCCCAAAATAAGAGGCGAGCGTAGTGAGTCAGCTTGATTTGTTTGTTGGACTAAGCCGCTTGCGGCAGATTTTGACTAATCCCGGTTTTATCGGGAAGAGCCTTTAATATTCCTAAAAATTTAGTTTTATAACCGTAACCCTCATCGCTTAAGAAAGCCCCCTAAGTCATTATATTGTTTTTGCCTAAAAAACATGTCCCAGGAGGCCTTATGCAATCTGTCTTACAAAATACCATTGTTGATCTTCAATTAGCCGGTTACAGCCCAGGAACGGTCGAAGCTTATTCCTACCATGTCAAAAAATTCCTGGAGTACTTCGATAAAAATCCGGCAGATATCTGTGAAGATGAAATCAAACAGTACTTCCTTTACCTGAAATATAAGAAAGAACTATTGGGTTCCGCCCCGATAAATACGGGATTTCCGCTAACGCTCCAACAAGCGCCCGGGCTTCGTAAAATGCTTTTCATGGATGAAAAGCCGCGCAATGATACACTTCCAACGGTAACGGTTAAAACCCTTCTTTGTCCTGTTTGCGGTACGCAGCTTGTTTGGGTCAGGACTTTGCACAGAGGGGCGGATTATGATCCCTGATGAACGTCCCTTTTGCGCGGATATATTTTTTCTGTTAGCTACCGCTACAGCCGGGGCGCCGGAGAGGTATGTCCAAAAACGGCAAATAGCCTGTAAATGAAAGGAAAACCGATGGTTTAAATATTTTAGAAAGTGATTATCAATGCGCTGCCCGGGGAAGATACAAAAATTTCTGTCAATTTCCCCCTTATGCCCACCTCGCTGCCCCAAAAGCAATCCTCAATATACAAAAAGCGATACGCTACATCCCGGCCAAACCGGCCAGGTTCCCGCCTGCCTCGGGCAGGCAACACAGGTATGTTGTAAATCCCGATGCCTCGTGGAAAACGTTGGCTTAGGGTATTGGCTTATTCGAAATCGCGGTAAAGATCGCAACGCTTCTATACCTTATTTTGTTATGGCCCGCATTAAATTATATTTCCAGTTGAACTATTTTCAATATTCTTTCTTTAATAAAAGTTGCTCTCGCCTGACTGGCTAAATCTGGAAGCAAGTGGCCTGATATGGATTCAAGAAATGAATTATCCTGTAAAAATGTACCTAATTCTTTAGATAAGAATGAACGCAATTCCTTTAATTCTGATTCTATTTCCGAAAGTAATTCTTCCCTGCCGTCAAGCAAAGTTATTATATCTTCTAAATCATGGCTTCTAAAATAATCATTATGACCGCGTCCGTGGAAAGCTTCTATTTTAGTAGCTAAAAAATATGGAGCGGTAACAATATTTATTTCAATCTCATCATCTAACTTAATTCTTTCCGACCGTTTTATTGCTAATGGATACCATTTATTGGAAAAACCAATTATTTCGCTATCCGTAGGCATAATATCAACCAAAATATTATCGATTGTCCAGCGGCAGATTGGAATATTTTCACCAATATTTTGTTTGAACCCGAGTTTTCGTAATGAATCTTCAAGCTTATAATATTCTACTCTTGATGAAATTTCTATTATCACATCAACATCAAGAGTAGAGCGTATTCCAGGAAGTGCAGGGTTTGTTACTAAAAGGCTTGTGGTAGCACCGCCTAAAAAGACAACTTTGTCGCACAAATAATCAAGTTTTGACGCAACAAGTTTTATCATTTCCAAATTGGTTAGGGCGTTCTTAATCACTTTTTACCAATCCTACTCTTGAGTTCTTTTACTGCAATATCCCGTTCCCTTGCTCTTCCGTCTCTGATTGCATCAACCAATGCAAGCAATTCATATAGTTTCTCATCTATTAAAATTGCCTTAGGGACGGATTTAAAAAGTGGTGAAAATTCATATCCTAAAACTTTCCCCTCTGGATAGGGCCATACCGGTGGATAATCTGAAGGTTGAGAAATCAATTTATTAAGTGGCGGAGCAGCATAACCGGTTGGAATACCCCTGGTTTGTCCGCCGCGATGTGGTGGATATGCATATTTAACGCCATGAATAAGATATTCATCAAAAGCATTCTTAAAAACTGATTTATTTTCCGTATTAAAAAGCCTTGCTTCCGTTGCTCGTTTTAAGCCTGAATGAACTTCAGAGACACTCATAAATAATTCTTTAGCGAGCATTGCATAAGACCAATCACCTTTTTCCCAGACGATTAGCTTTAATAAAACTACGATGTCTTGTGGTTTCAAAATCATGCTGTATTTTATTCGCGAATTGCGAATAATGCAAATAAAAAATATTTTTTTGAATTAGTTCTAATAAACATAATGTTTCAGGGCTATAACCCCTAAACCCTGCAGTTAAGCCCAATAACGAACAGGGGCAGGAAAAATAACTAAAAAACAGCACAAGGAATCCGAAATAATTAAAGGCTAATTTAAATTATTTTGGAGGATTCCTCATGCTAAAACCTTTTTTAAACGACTTTTTAGCTTATTGCAAAAACCTTAATCTTGCCCAAAATTCCGTAAAAGATTTACTGCGCTACATCCGTCGGTTTGATGATTACCTGCAAGAACAGCGCCTGGGTAAAGTTAATCATATTACCTGCCAAAAAAAAGCAATCATCAATATACAAGGCGATACACTACATCCCGGCCAAACCGGCCGAGTTCCCGCCTGCCTCGGGTAGGCAACACAGGTATGTTGTAAATCCCGATGCCTCGTGGAAAACGTTGGCTTAGGGTATTGGCTTATTCGAAATCGCGGTAAAGATCGCAACGCTTCTATACCTTATTTTGTTCAACGGTAACGGTTAAAACCCTTCTTTGTCCTGTCTGCGGTTCGCAGCTTGTTTGGGTCAGGACTTTGCGCAGGGGAGCGGATTATGATCCCTGATGGGCATTTTTTTTGTATGGATATATTTTTCTATAAGCCGTGGGTATGGCGCCGGACAGGTATGTCCAAAAACGGCAAATAGCCTGTAAACGAAAGGAAAACCGATGGTTTAAATATTTTAGAAAGTGATTATCAAAGCGCTGCCCGGGGAAGATACAAAAATTTCTGTCCATTTCCCCCTTATGCCCACCTCGCTGCCCCAAAAGCAATCATCAATATACAAGGCGATACGCTACATCCCGGCCAAACCGGCCAGGTTCCCGCCTGCCTCGGGCAGGCAACACGGGTATG
>CAYWBI010000298.1:0-3257 GCA_964456445.1 uncultured Calditrichaceae bacterium | reverse complement strand
AAGGACGGGGTTAGTCAGATGCGGCACTGTGTACCCTTGAGTCCAGATGCTTTCATGCCAAAAGCCAATTCCCGGCCCCCAATTATCCATTTTTAATTTGACAACCCTGTTATCTTGTCTTCTGGATTTTCTTTCTATCTAAGTATTTACCCACACAAAACCCAGTAGAGCCGAAAAACTCTTTACAAAAAAAAAGCCCCACAATGTGGGGCTTAGCTTTAGTGGTTAGTTAATTAAGGTACTAAAGCAAGGTTTGGGCTTTGGCCATTAATTCCATCACCGAAAAGCTCAAGTTCTCAACGTCCACTCCATTATATTTCAAAACGCCGGTAACCGTATCCGTGCCATCACCGGTTAGTTCAGCGGAATAAGGGGCCATCGCATATTTAATGGTTCCGTACATCTTTACACTTGTGCCATCAGAGCTGATAAGCAATTCTTCAATTTTTGCTTCAACCATTGTATTAAATTCAACTAAATCATTATTATATATACCGTTATCATCTGTATAGTAGCCATCCCAAATGGTATGATACTGACCATTGGCCTGGAACAGAAAACCATTGGCTGTTTTAACCGCGACCCCGGGGGTTTCTTCCGTACCAACAAAATTGTCCCAGGATGTTCCGGTAGGTTCATTGTTTGCATAGCCATATTTACCGTGGGTATTATAATAAAAATTCAGACCAACAGAATATTTTGCCTTTTTAACGAGTTCGCCATTTCCATCAAAATATTGTTGCCCACGTTTGTAGTGGCCATAAAATGCGTCTTCTGTGTTAGAGTTGGCAATATCATCTTCCCATGTATGCCACATGGTCTCAGGATTCCAGCGATAGACTTTGTCACGATTGCTTGTTTTCCCGAAGGAAGCGGATTGTTGATCATCACGTGATAAGACATAATTATAATCATCGATAACGGCAATTTGCATATTTATGGATAATGCGGCAACCGTTTCTGTGCCGGAAGAGACTATCTCTTGCGTAGGTTCGGCTGAAGTAGGTATGGTTTTACTGGCATTTGTATTCCCACAACTCCAAAGCGCCATAAAGGCCACGACAGAAGCGGCTAAGGTAACTTTCTTGTTTAACATGATTTTCTCCTTTTAGATAATTTCTTGCAACCTTAATTAACTTGTTATAAAGGTAATATAAGACAGTATTTTAATGTGTGAAATGTATCATCGATGACAGAAGCAAAATGTGGATATTAAGCGATATTGATAATTTTAAACAGTCAATGGAACATCCTTGTCGGTCTTTCCCTTAACGTAACCTGCGGGGATACGTGATTTCGGCAGTACAACTTCATGTGGTGATATTATTGCATTTTCACCCACAATGGTATCGCCCATAATGGTTGCCTTTATACCTATGGTTGCCCCCTTTTTTATTTTAACCGGGGCTATGACCAGATAGCCCTTGGCGGCATAATGGCAAATGATGTGCGCCGAACCGCCTATAGTGACTTTGTCTTCCAATTCTATCAAGGCAGCATCCGATATATTTGTGGTATTTATATGCACACCCTTGCCGATTTTCATACCCATCATTTTATAAAAAAGTATGTTTAAAGGCGTTGGTGTTATAAATTCCAGAAATGTATATCGGACCAGGTAAATCAATGCATTATGCAAAAACCACGGTAAGCTTTGATATGAAAAATATGGCCCGCGAAAAGCTTTAAGTTTTAAGGGTATGATCAAATTGAAAAAGGGGGTAACAAAAATAAGCGTGAACCCGTATGCCAAAAAACCGCTTGCCATACCTATGGCCATAAAAAAGTAATGTGCAATGGGCAACCAGGTTACAGATATTTCATTTAACAAATTAAAAATGTAAATTGAGGGCAGTAAGGATATCCCCATAATGATAACCGCCAGAAAATAAATGGGAATCAAGGAAATAATGAACATGGTATTATGGAATTTACGGAGCGCAGATTCATAAAATCCTCGTATGCCTTTTAATTGTGTGCTGCGAATATCCGTATTGATTTTCTTTCGCGCTGTAGAATTATTCGTTTTATTCATGTGTAGTGCCCTAAGTACAGTTGCAATTTATAAAAAAAACAATATAAGGCTTAAGCCGGACGACATATTGTTTTATCGCACAGGATGTTTTTGATTCCGCACGATGTCTTTAAGCTATTTTACAAACATCTATGTTTATAAACGACGGATAGACAAGCATTTTTATGTCTGCATTTAATATATTGATAATTGCCCATAGAATGGAAGCCTATTTTTTAATGAGTACAAAAGAATGGACTATTCTGGCAAATAACATCTTTAGGCTGGACAATTTTCTTCTCGTATTTACGGGGCAAGGCAGGGAAAACGTTAGATATATGTTGGAAAAAACAGAAAATATCCTTCCCTCCTTGGGAACCCCCGCATTCTTTATAAATTTAGGAATGGCCGGGGCAAGAAATAAGGATTTGACCATGGGGAATGTTTATAGTGTCCGTTCCGTTAAATTACAAAATACTCCCGATGTATTTTATGGCATGGATAAATCAGCCCGCTTTGATTGTTTGACCGTTGACCGGCCTGTAAGTGCAGAGAACCTGGAGATGGTTTCTGATACGGATTTTGATTTGGCGGATATGGAATTATGGGAGATTGCCCGCAGCGCAAAAAAGCGGGGCGTTCCGTTCCTAAGTTTTAAATACGTATCAGACTATGTAAGTCGTCCACTAGATAAGAATGCCATTCGCCGCCTGAGTAAAGATGCATCAAAAAAACTATGGAAAAGTTATTTAAATTACAGGTTGGACAATGATTTGGTTTAAACCTTTTACTGTAGATGATCTTAACCGCATGTCTGAGAATACTTTAATGGCCAGAATAGGCATTGAATTTACCGCCTTTGGTGACAGACATTTGGAAGCACGGATGCCCGTGGATAAACGCACCGTACAACCTGCCGGAATATTACATGGCGGGGCTTCTGCTGCGCTTGCCGAGACGATTGCATCCGTTGGGGCGTATCTCACTGTTGATCCAAATAAAAAATATTGTGTTGGGTTGGAATTGAATGCCAATCATTTAAAATCGTTGCGTGAAGGCTGGGTATATGCTCATGGAAAGCCACTGCACATGGGCAAAACAACACAGGTATGGGGTATTGAAATTTCTAACGAGAATGGCAACCTTGTTTGCATAAGTCGCATGACGATGATTATCTTAGAAAAAAATATTTAAATTATTGCGATTCCTCACTACGGCTTAACAGAAAATATCTTATTAATAC
>CAYWBI010000297.1:0-3265 GCA_964456445.1 uncultured Calditrichaceae bacterium | reverse complement strand
TATATAAAGGCATAGCTAAAATTTATCTCCCGATTGATGGCTTTTTAAATTATTATATAATGTTAGTATTTGTAACGGTATAAAAGCGATTTTAATTCCCTCCCGGGCGCTACACAACTATAAATCTATGAGGGGCAAAAGCAGGAGCCCGTTTCGCCAACAAGAAGGGGATGTTCCAATCTACTAAATAAAATAGAATACAAGGTTGAAACTATCAACTTTTTAAAGAAATTAGAATTGTTTTACCTCAGGGCCTTTTGCACTAAATAGGTTTGACGTTTCTTAAACCGGGGACAGACAATTAAAACTATTTGTTACACCTAAGAGGGCCCGAATCTCCGATAAAGCTTTTTTTCAAAGCGGTTTTATTCTTCAACTGTCTCCATATCGACTGGTATTACGCGCAAATAAGCGCTAACGCAGCACAACAATCCATACGGGGAAATTCACAGCTTACAGCATTTTTATATCTGTCCGAGAAGAAGAGATGAATGGCTTGGTATCTGATGGGTCTTCAGTCGTTGCGCTCAAACCTAAGGATTCTTTTTTCGATTTGAAGCCGGTGTCTTAAAATATGGACAATTGCATGTTCAATTAAGGCTTCCAAATCATAGGTTGTCCAGGATGTTTTTATTATGGTGCTTAGCAAGTCGTCATCTGTCAGTAACCATTTATCTTCAAAGGTTTCCAGGGTATATTTGAACATTTTATCAAGCAACTGTAACGCCTGACGGATTGAATTAATTTCCAAGCCGGGATTAATAAAAGTATTCCCAAATCTTTTTCTGATATGGTTTGCATACACATATCCTGAACACACAATATGTAAAACGATATTTTTAATCGATTGAAAATCCTCTTCCAGGCCAGGGTCACTAATGTACATAAATTGATCTTCAGAAATTGCAGATAAAATTATAATTAAATCATCAAGCGCTTTTTCGTATTCGTCGGCTAACGCGCCTATCGCCCCGTCCCGGTATGTCTTCTGCATTCTTAAATATCCTTCCATTTTTATCCGTTGGCTTTCCACAATCCAGGGAACAGTGCGTCTCTAAAATCTAGACAATTATGAATCTCAGATCATCCTGTTTCTTAGTATAAGTTGCGGGCCGTTAAAATAAAAGCCAGATTGAATTGTTCTCCTGAAACAGACGATGGAAAATTGAACGATATAAAAATAGCTGTTCATTTGGAATGAAATATTCCGTAACTTTGCTACGATCGCAAATTCAATTATGAGGTTAATGATGCAATACAGCTTGCTGGGTAAAAAAGGGCCGGAAGTTTCCACAATCGGTTTCGGCGCCTGGGCCATCGGTGGAATGAATTGGGGCCCTACCGATGACCGGGTTTCGCAAAATGCTTTAAATACGGCTCTCGATAAGGGCGTCCGTTTTATCGATACGGCAGATGTTTATGGCTTTGGACATTCGGAAGAATTGATTGCGCAGGTGTTGCAGGAGCGGGGCAAGGGCGGGGTGATTATCGCTACCAAGGCCGGCAATGATTTTTATAATGCAGGCTCGGAAGACGACGAAGGCTATGGGCCTATACGGCAAACCTATACCGAGTCCTACCTTATCTCTGCTGCAGAGAAAAGCCTCAAACGCCTTGGACTGGAAACCCTCGATGTGCTGCAACTGCACAGCCCGGATCTGGAAAAGCTGGAACAGGACGCGCCGTGGCGGGCCCTGGAAAAACTGAAAAAGGATGGTAAAATTCAACATGCGGGGCTGAGCATCCAATCGTTTAAGGAAAGTGAACAGGCGCATTTGCTCGAGCGGCATCATGCGCTTTTGGATACCATCCAGGTGCGTTACAATCTGTTGGAGCGTGGAGAGCGGAGCAGGTATTGCTGCCCATGGCGCTTAAATATGGCATCGGCGTTATTGTACGTATTCCACTGCTGTTTGGTTTTTTAACCGGCAAATTTAACCGGGACAGCACCTTTAGCGCGGAAGACCATCGCAGCATGAACCTTTCTCCGGAAAAACTGCGCGGCTATTTCAACCGGCTTGAAGAGTTACAACCGCTATTTGATTATTATCCCGATCAAACCATGGCCCAGGTCAGTTTGCGTTTTTGTATCTCTCACCCGGCGTGCCATGTGGCCATCCCCGGCGCCAAAACGCCGAAACAGGTAGAAGAAAATGTTGCTGCTTCGGATTTGGGGCCTATTCCAATTGCCGTGCTTAAAAAATTTGGATTGGGGTAAAATTGCGGGACGGATCAATACAGCCGAACGCCCTCATCTTTTAATTCAGCCAGGGTTCGGTCCTTGAGCGTTTTTAATTCCCGCTGATAATAGTTGGCTGGCATTTCTTCCGTAAGGGGCTCCAGTTCCGATATAATTTTAAAGGAAAAAGCCTCTTCGCCCAAAATTTTCCAATCCTTTTGCAATGCTTTGTTCCGATGTGTGCCAAAACGCAGTTCCATTTTATGACGCTTCCATTTGGCCGGAATGTCCATACTGCTGTCAATATACTTTTTCCCATTAGCCTTGTTGACAACTTGAAAAACACCCATAACAAAACGGGTCCGTTTATAGGCATCCTTCATTTCCTTTTTTGATTTCACTTTATCGATCCTTTTGAATAGTATGCCGTTTAGTTAAGAAATTTTGGTAAAATATTTATCGCTGTATTTTTGAGCCGTTTAGTTTTTAGCGCTTCCACTGTTTTGCGTACATCAACAAAAAGCAATTTTTACCGGTGGCTAAGCGCTTGAAGGGTTTCGATTCCCCTTTACGGTCCTATCCGTGTTATGCATTGTATTTGTCGTGGCTAATTACAAATCTATTTCCTTTTTTGCAAATTTTAGAATTGCCGATTACATGGAAAATCAAGCTGATGGATGTGGAAGGCCGTGTACCCATTGTCGATGAGAAACAAGTCATCAATAAAAAAACTTTATCATGAGTGTCCGGTTAAATTAGCGTAAACGACATTCAAGAAAAAAGAACACTACATTTTTGACTGGCCAAAACTTGTCCCCGCGTAGGCGGGGAAGTAACAAAAAGCCCAGGCGAAATTTAACTCGTCCCGAGTACTCGGGACTCAAACAGAAATTTCGCCAAAAGCCAAGCTTGTTTCAAGTCCCACTATTTTAGTTCAGGCGTTTGGCCTTGACATTAAAGGGTTTGGTTTAAATAGTTGACATTTTAGCCGGACACTAATGAAACTTTATTATAAATAATTATTTCTGACACTCTACTGGGTTTTGTGTGGGTAAATACTTAGATAGAAAGAAAATTCAGAAGACA
>CAYWBI010000296.1:0-3269 GCA_964456445.1 uncultured Calditrichaceae bacterium | reverse complement strand
CTTGGTGAATTACCAATGCCTAAAATTACCCATAGATTTAACTGTTGAACCAAAAATATAAATCTTTTATTACCCATCAGGGTCTGTTGAGATTTTTGATCTTTGATTTTTCCACTAATTATCCTGGCCCAGTGCGAAGAGGCCAGGATAAAAATTGCCATTTATGATGATTCTCGGCGGCATATCCTGTTCCGGATTTATCTTGGCTAATCCGGTGGTGGAAACTTTTTCCAAAGAAGCACTTATGTTCCCAACTTTTAATAAATCATGAATAGATTAGTCGTGCAATCGTTAATAGATTCAGTAAGTTTAATAATATAGATTCACAGTTGAATCGAAAAAGCATCTATGAACAAAAATGAACTGATTCGTAATTTTACCTGGGGCTTTATCCCGATTATCCTGTTCCTGATCACCGATTCATGGTTTGGTGTTGTTTATGGATTGGCCGTGGCGATTGGTTTTGGGATTATTGAACTGTTGTATTTTTATATCAAGGAAAAAACGATTGAAAAGTTTATTCTTTTTGATATTGGCCTTCTGGTTTTGTTGGGCGGGATATCTATCCTGTTAAAAAATGATTTGCTGTTTAAGTTGAAACCGGCCTTGATGGAAATGATCCTGGTGATCGTTTTAGCCATACATGGCTTTACAAATCACCCCATCCTGTTTATGATGGCCAAACGCTATTTTGGGGACATAGAACCGGCGCATCAACAAAAAGAACTGATGCGTAAATTGGTGCGCATCATGGCCGTTGTTCTACTGGGACATGTTTTTTTCATTGCCTGGTCTGCCTGGTTTTGGAGCCGCGAATGGTGGGCCTTTATATCCGGCGGGCTGTTTTATGTGATTGTGGTATTGATGGCTGCCGGGCAATGGGTTTATATACGACAAAAAAGAAACATCCAGCCCCATGAAAAAATAGTGGAGCTATGCGATATGCAAGGTAAAATTGTAAAACGGTTACCGGAAAGCCTTGCAGTGAAGGAAACACAATTGTACCGTCCCTATGTTTTTATCCAGATGATCGATAAAAAAAACAGGCTTTATTTAGTTCAAAATTCCAGGCAAAAGTGGGCGTGTACCTTTTCGGCAGGTTTATACAGTGGGGATGACACCATAGCCGGAATAAAAAGAGAAGGATACAATCTGGATGGGATGGTATTGCAGCCTCTTGCCCGATATCCATTACAGGGCTCCGGTCTCCGGTGGTTGGTGCATCTTCTAAAACTGGATGCGGCTTTGATAAAAGATGATGGAATGTCTGAGATCCCTCCCGGACGTTATTGGAGCGTTTTTGAAATCCGCAAGAATCTTCAGCAGGGATATTTTGATGAATCCTTTGTTGAAACCTTTGAAGTTATGCGTCAATTGCATCTTTTTTAGACGTCCCATATGCCTTTTTTACATCGGGCCATCGATACATGGTCTTTTCGCGCCCCGGGCAAAAATACAGCCGTTGGCATATTCCGGGGTGAGAAAACCTTCCGGCACGGGGCAAAGGGTTTTACCGCAAAGTCGGCCAGGCGCAAGAACAAAGGTCGTTTTTTTGGACCGCATCGACGGTGTCGATGCATTTTCCTTATACCCAAAATTTATACCGAAATTGGCGTTAGGTAACTTTTTCCCGAACCGCCTTATTCTACCAATCCGGTCAATTTGAATCGACACAGTCGATTCGCTCCAAAGCTGTTCCACGCAAAAAAACGAAACTTTTTAAAACAGATATTGATTTGGCGTTTTTTTACTATTTCAAAAATTATTGTACTTTTAAGAAAATTAGTAATTCGTAATTAGTAATTAAGTTGGGAAATTATTCATTGTTAATTATTAATTGCTTTTTTCCTACTTCCTATTCCTACCCCGCAACTCTTCCAACAACCCGCCACAGGCGTCCTCGAGAATATCGATCACCTGCTCAAAGCCTTCCGGTCCGCCATAATAGGGGTCTGGCACGGCTTTTATGTGTTGTTGGCTGCAAAAATCAACCATACGTTTTAGCTTATTTGTGTAGGCGCCCTCCCGGTCCATTGATTGTAAATCCAGGTAATTTTGATCGTCCATGGTGATAATCCAATCAAATTTTTCAAAATCAACGGCCGGATTAAACTGCCGGGCTACACTATCGAGGGAATAACCACGGGCTTTGGCGTGGTTACGCATCCGTGCATCGGCGGGTTCACCACTATGCCAACCTGCGGTTCCGGCGGAATCAATGACCATATCAAGACCGGCATCGGCAGCCAATTTTTTAAACACGCCTTCGGCAGCGGGTGAACGGCAGATGTTTCCCAGACAGACAAACAGGATGTTGTTTGTTTTTTTATTCATCAATTTTAAAATTGAGATTGGTTAAAGACCGCTTGAAATGAATTTCTAACTCCAGGTTTTAATTTTTGTTTTAACGGCCACCGCACGTGGGATGGCAAGGAAATGTCGGCCGTCGCCAACTAAAAAACAGGCGGCCCCCGGCGGTATCCCGGCCATAGTCCAGGATGAACCTATTTGAAACCCCTTCTCCATATAGTAGGGTATTTCTTCCGCGGCCATGTTCAGTTCCTTTATGGTAAAGGATGCGCCGTCCGCCACTTCACTAAGGAAAATACGCCGGTTGTCCTCCTCCCAGTTTGGGATAGGGGAGCCGTGCGGGTCCCGGGTCGGGAAGCCGAGATAAGTGTCGATGCGGTACATCAACTGATCGGAAATGGCATGTTCCAGAGTTTCAGCCTCATCATGCACATGTTGGCTGTCCATTTCAAGAACCGTTTCGAGGAAGGCCTCGATCAAACGATGTTTGCGCACCAGTTTGCGGGCTTTGTTTTCACCGAGATCTGTCAAGCGTGCCCCGTCCGCCCGGTTGTAGGCGATCAACTTTTCCTTTTGCAATTGACGGTACATGGCCAGAACTGTTGGGGGTTTGAGCGAGAGTTCATCTGCTACGGTTTTGGAAGTCACCTTCAGACGTTCCTGTTCCAGGCGCCAAATAATTTTGAGATAGTTTTCTTTGCTCGTGGAAATGGACATTCGGTTTTCCTGAATTACATCATACATAGGGTTGTAAATTTGGGGAAGAAGCGTTTTGAATCCAAACAAAAATATAGCGGTCCGGTTGTCAATCAATTTTTGTGTTTTGTGAAGTGGTTATTAATGGACCGTGTATTCACATATTCCCCGTTTTTAAATATGAGCAGGGCAAATTTCCAAATATAGTTGCGAGTATGGATGAAATCGATTATTCTTCCCACAGAAAAAGAATTGTGAAAATC
>CAYWBI010000295.1:0-3275 GCA_964456445.1 uncultured Calditrichaceae bacterium | reverse complement strand
CAACACCGGGTTATAAAGGACTTTGGCTATCCGCACCCGACGGGAAAAACATCAGACAAATCAGCGATGCCCCTTCCGCCGGTTTTGATTTCGCCTGGTCTCCATTGTCAAATCAGATTTCTTATACGGTCGCCCGCTTCAAAAAGCTGCGTCGTGAAAATGCCGTGAATGTTTTTAATTTAGATACGCAAAAGCAGCGTGAGATAAGCGGGTTTATATCGGGTATCCCTCTAAGCGCGCAATGGCTGAACAATGATGATCTTCTCTTAGCGGGTAAGGAAACCCGGCGGGCTGTTTTGCGGCAAAGCGCCGTGGCCGCCCCGCAACACGCGCTGGTTTATATCCGCGACCGAAAAATATTTGTTGAAGGATCAGACGACCAGACGGTGCGTGTTCTGACGCCGTTCCCGGGTAAGGATTATTTGAACGCCCGTCTCGCGCCCAATGGCCAAAAAATTGTTTTTGAAGTCATGGGCGGCAATCTGTTTGTGGTCAACACCGACGGCAGCGGGCTGACGGATTTAGGTTTGGGATATCGACCGGATTGGTCACCCGACAGCCGGTATATCGTTTTTATGCGCACCCAGGACGATGGTTATACCTACAGCAAATCGGATTTATGGATTGCTTCCCCGGATGGCAAAACGCATCAGCAATTGACCCACACGGATAATGAATTGGAAATGGACCCGGACTGGTCGCCGGACGGATCTAAAATAATTTATGACAACCTGAGCGACGGTAAAATTTATCAACTGACAATTGAGGAAAAATAAACCCATGAAAAAAGTTATCATCCGGCTCAGTGCGGTAGTTTTTGTTTTGTCATTCTTATCCCCTCTTTATGCTCAGGTCAGCGGTCTTTCCGGTTGGGATATTTTTCTGGACCCCGGTCATAGCCAAACTCAGAATATGGGCATCTATGGTTATTCCGAAGCGGAGAAAAATCTTGGCGTAGCTTTGGAGCTGCGTGCAATTTTGCTCAGCGAAACGGATATCGATACGGCATATATCTCCCGGACAAACAGCCAACAGCTTGTGTCTCTTAGTCAGCGTACCGATAAGGCCAATTCCGTTGGCGCCGCCTGGTACCATTCCATGCATTCCAATGCTGGATCATCTACTGCCAATACTGCCCTGCTGCTTTGGGGGCAATATCAAAACAACACCGAAAAAAATCCCCACGGCGGTAAGGCCCTGGGGGATATCATGGTCGATAACCTGGCCGCCGGGATGCGTATCCAATCGATTGGTTCCTGGGGCGATCATACCTTTTATGGTGGATGTCCATCTTATCGGGATTGCCCATGGCTGTATGTAAATTATTATACCAATATGCCGTCAGAGCTTAGCGAGGCGGGCTATCATACCAACGCCCACCAAAACCAGTTAAACATGAACGCCGACTGGAAACGGTTGGAAGCGCGCACCCTCTACTGGTCCATCCTGCAATTACACGGCATAGCGCGCCCGCCGGTACATATCATCAATGGCATCGTAAAAGATACCGACAGCAACATACCCATCAATGGGGCAAGGATCGAAGTGGATGGACGTGTTTATACCACCGATACCTATCAATCCCTGTTTTATAAATACAGCAGCGATCCGTCTCAACTGCACAATGGATTTTATTATTTTGAAAATGTGGCCCCTGAGACCGATTCGGTTCAGATCATCGTTAGCGCCGAAAACTACTACAGCGATACGGCGATGGTTAAAATCGATCCATCCTTTCTGACCTTTCAGGATTTCCGTTTGATATCCAAAATTCCGCCAACGGTTGTTACCACCACACCGCTCGCCAATGATAGCGCTTTTTCCGTTCTGAACAATGTCTCGATCCGTTTCAGCCGCCCCATGGACAAAGCTTCGGTAGATAGTTTGCTTGTGCAGGTGCCCGCATTTCCGTTCACGGCATCCTGGAGCAACAGCGACAAACTGCTTACCCTGAAAAGTGATTCGCTGAAAATACTCACCACCTATCAGATAAGCATCGGCGGAGAGGCACAGGACCGTTTCGGCCATACTCTTGATGGCAATGGCGACGGGGTTGGCGGCGATGGTTTCACGTTTAGCTTTACCACGGACAATGACCGTGAAGCCCCGCTTTTGATCGATAATTTCCCAAAAGAGAACCAATTAAATGTGGAACTGTTGCCGATTGTCTCGCTCCATTTTGACGAAGCGCTGGACAGCAGCACGGTAAATGACAACTTTTTTCAACTGGAACGGTTTAGCGATCACAGCTTAGTCCCGCTGATAATAAAAGGATATAAGCTCGGCGATAAATATGTCGTCAATCTTTTTCCGCAAAGCCCTCTGGCCACGGACAATATCTACCTGGTGCATATCGTTTACGGCATCAAAGACCTGCTGGGTAACGCCACCGGCTTTAACCGGTTGATCACCTTCCGGACCGGTGTGGATGTGGCCAATGTGACGATGGTGGATAATTTTGAAAATGGTATCGCCAACTGGTGGGAGCCCGGGCAAAGCGGCAGCACCACGGGAACAACGGAAAATATCAAGCTGCAGCTCAGCGATTCCATAACCAATATTCTTAGCCATAGCGCGCAAGCGATGGCGCTGAGTTATGGCTGGGACCCCGCAGCGGATAGCTGGCTGATGCGTGAATATCTCTCCGGCGGAACCCCGCGCGGGGTGCAGTTCGGTTCGGGTTCTTTTTTACAGGTTTATGTTTTTGGCGATGGCAGCGGCAACCTGTTCCGTTTTGCCGTGGACGATCATCTGCCTGCCGGTAACGCCAGCTATCATGAGGTGAGCCCCTGGTATAGCATCGACTGGCTGGGCTGGAAACTTGTTTCATGGGATATGACCAATGACGGCACGGGCGTTTGGCTGGGCGACGGCGTTTTGGACGGGACCCTGCGTTTTGACAGTATCCAGTTAAGCCATCAGAGCGGGGCGGCCCTTAACGGCACCCTTTATTTTGATGATCTGCGTGTGGTACAAAAAACCGTCAGCGCTTTACGGGATGAAGCACATGCTTACCCGCGTGAATTTACGCTCTATCCCAACTATCCCAACCCCTTTAACCCCGGCACCCATCTGCGATTTGCACTTCCGCAGGCGGAAAACGTGCTTATTGACGTGTATTCGGTTTTGGGCAAAAAAGTAAAAAGCCTGCGGGGCTATAAACCCGCCGGGTGGCAGGAGATGAAATTTGACGGCACCGGCCTGCCCTCGGGAATATATCTTTATACCATCCGCGCCGGGGCCTACCGCCGCTCGGGCAAGATGATCCTTGCCAA
>CAYWBI010000294.1:0-3292 GCA_964456445.1 uncultured Calditrichaceae bacterium | reverse complement strand
ATTCATGTTCATTAAAAGGCGTATTCTATTTCCACACAAAAACCAGTAGAGCCTTTTTATTAAAACCATATTTATAATTTTCGCAAGAAAACTCTTTCCTTGCTGATGCATTTTACACTTGATTCTATCCAGGACGGCGCCCTATATTGCTAACATTATTATAGTGATCTACTCTATATAACATTTTCCCGGACGCCCCGAGAGGAGTTTGTCATGACCCTACATTTTAAACATAGCAAATACTATCTTCATTTTATCTTAACCACACTCGTCTATGTCACGCTCGTGATAGCGGATTCTTCCCCGGAGGCGGACAATCGTGTAGAAGTTACCCTCAATGGTAATGCAATCGTCACAGCGATGAACAACACCGGCTCTTTTTCCGGTCCTGGTAATATCATAACCGATATGGTTTGGCATGGACTGGGCTATGCGTATGAGATAAATTTTTTCCTCGGAGCGGAAGTACCTGTGCCGCAAGGCAGCCACCCCGACGCCTATTTTGCCGAAGGCCAATGGCGGGCACATGTAATCTCTGATGGTTTACTTACCAACGGCGGTGAAACCTCGCCAGATAACAACGCACGTTGGGGCTGGCAGCCCATTGCCTCAACGGCAAACGGGCCATTGACCGTTTTTGATAATGGCAACCCACAAATCCCCAATAGAATGGACATAGACCGGGACGGCGATGGGAATATTGACGGTTGGCCTTGGGACTGGCGGGACGATCAAACGGGGAAACAGCATTGGCCCGCCTTATGGCCGGGGGATACACTTATTTCCGGCCCCGAATATCTTTTCGCCATGGATGACCGTTCTAATAAAGAGTTTGAATATTATCCGTTTCCTACTGATTCAACACGCCGTGGTTTGGGCGTGGAAGTTACCAGCCGGAGCTTCGCCTATGCTTCATCTGATCTGCAAAATGCGCTTATCACCATTTATGACATCCGTAACCTAAGCGCCTATGACTTGGATTCTGTAAAAGCCGGTTTGTGGGGCGATCCGCATATTGGCGGGCCAATCGACTGGCAGGACGACCGGATCTTATACGATCGGAAAAATAAAATGGTGATCTGCAGTGACGCGGATGGCAAAAGCCTTACGGACCCCTCGATCACACCCGGACAAATGGGGGTTATCTTTTTGCAGACACCCGGCAACCCGAACGACGGCATCGATAATGACGGCGACGGCATGACCGATGAATCTATCTATGATGGGATCGATAACGACAGCGATTGGCAGGCAAAATGGGACGATGTGGGCGCCGATGGCATGGCCAACACCTTTGACAGCGGTGAAGGCGATGGTGTTCCCACCCTGGGTGAACCACACTTTGAATTTACCGATATGGACGAAGCCGACATGACGGGGCTGCAATCACTCTCCACCCCAACCTTTTCCGGTCTGCATATCTCTGATGATGAAAAAATCTGGCAATTGACAGAACCCGGAAAATTTGATTCGCTCGCAACGCCCGGCGATTATGTCCTTCTGCCGGGCAGCGGGGTGTTTCCCTTAAAGACCGGAAGGGAAAAACGCATGGCTGTGGCATTTGTTTTTGGACAGGACCGTGACGAACTGATCCGTAATGCTCAAAAAGCGCGACGGTATTACACACTTCATCTTGGAAACTTTCAGACCGAACACCCCTTTTCTGTTTCCCTTACGAATAGCGCGCGATATTATACCGCTGCCTTTAATATTCAATGGGAGGCATCAGCCCTGGAACAGGTGGACAGCCTGCAACCTTATTACAGTTTAAATAATGGAAAATCCTGGACCGCATACGGAAAAAGCATTCCCAATAACGGCACCCATCTCCAGCAAATTACAGATTTGCCCAGCTCGGCTTTTTATAAAATCCGTTTGCTTTCGCTCGACGGACCGGCCTCCTATGTAGCCGAGACCGACAGCTTCTTTACCCTTGATAATTCGGGTGCTGCAAATGTGCCACCGGAGGTGATCTGGGATATGTCCGACGGCGTCACCTTACAAAACACAGTTCATCTAAACTGGCAGGAAGCCGACGCCGACCGGAACCCCCTTTCCCGCAAAGTGATCCTGTCTTCACAGGTGGTCGGCGATACACTCTGCCCGCCGGGCCCCGGGTTTGATCTGTCCACGGTCTCTTACCCAAACGGTGCGTATAGCCTAATACTGCTGGTTTCCGACGCTTCATCCAGCGTATCCGTTTCACGCAAAATCAACATCAACAATATCAACCAGGAAGTGTCCGATAGCTTTATCCGCCATAAGAGCGGTTATGCAGACGGTGTTGTACATGCTGTTTTTCCCGATCAGGGCTTATTGAAAAGCAAGGTATATTATATCACCTTTAGCCGGAAGAGCAATGGTGAGACCACCTATTCAGTTACAGATTCGCTGGGCAATCAACCGTTTATTCAGGGTGATCCCCTTCCGGTTCCGCCGGAATACGGCCGTTTTTTTGAAGGCCTGAGCTTAAGCTTTGAAAATGTATCTTATGGTTTTGATGTGCAGAATAGCGGATGGAACGCCGGCAGGATCAATAATTTAACGGCCGACATCTTCCGTGAGAACAGTTATCCCGAATTCCTGTCGGATTACGAAATCCATTTTGTACAAGGCGTGGGAGATACGTCCGTAAATAACATCAGCGCGCCTTTTTATATTGTGGACAAACATACACAGGAACGATTGGATTTTGCCATTACAGAATTATCGGCAACCCAAAATGGACAATGGGACACGGGCGAAATCATCTATATTTTACGCGGCGGCCAAAGCAGCTCCGATATTGTTTGGCGGGTGGTATTCGCTTTCGGCGACCCGGATAACCCAATAGCTGCAGCGGCGGGAGAAACCTATACGCTCTCCGTCCATAAGCCGTTTTCGGAAGCGGACAGTTACAGTCTCAATACAACCGTTCTTGATATCGAACCTTCCGCCTCCGTTCCAGCTCGATATCATCTTGAGAACAACTATCCCAATCCTTTTAACCCGGTTACGACCATCGCCTATCAACTGCCCCGGGCAAGCCGCGTCCGTCTGGAGATTTTTGACATGCTCGGCCGCAAGGTGCGTACCCTAATCGATGGCCGTCAGCGTGCGGGCAGGCACGTTATCCACTTTAATGCCGGTCCTTTAGCGAGTGGCGCTTATGTCTATGTGTTAAGGGCTGGAAAGGATTTTGTTGAATCTAAAAAACTTATTTTACTCAAGTAATTAAAGCCATCCCGATTTTTCGGGGTGGCGCTTATGTCTATGTGTTAAGGGCTGGAAAGGATTTTGTTGAATCTAAAAA
>CAYWBI010000293.1:0-3301 GCA_964456445.1 uncultured Calditrichaceae bacterium | reverse complement strand
GATCCGGGGTGGGTGCGTCCTCATCTCCGTTTCCCTTAGCGCTGGTGGAATTCGTGGAGCTTCCACCGGCAAGCATTTTTTGGATGGCCTCCTGCAAACGGCTTTCGCTATCGATTAAAAATTGTGCGGAAACCACTATTTTTTCGTTGCCTGTCAAACCGGTCAAAATACGTATGGTGCCGTCTTCGCTTTCCGCGCCGAGTGTTACTTCACGGGGCTCAAAGCGGCCTTTTTTCTGACTGATGAAAACCAGGTTGCGTGTCCCGGAGCGTAAAACCGCTTCGGTGGGCACTACAATGGCATTTTCGATGGGATCCGATTTTAAAAGAATATTGGCGTACATCCCGGGCTTTAATTTTAAACCGGGGTTTTTAAATTCCAGCCGGACTTTTATATCGCGGGCCTTCTTGTCTAAATATGGGTAGATATAGCGTACCTTACCGTTAAACTTTTCACCCGGGAGATACGATAGTGTCATCTCCGCTTCCTGTCCTTCATGAACCCAGGGTGTTTCATTGTCATAAATACTGACGTCAACCCAAACCGTCGAAAGATCGGCAATTTTATATAGATTTGTTCCGGCTTTGACAAATTTTCCTTCTTCTGCGTTTAGATGTAGAATGATGCCTTTTTGGGGCGACTGCAGGGTTAATGTTTTACGAACTTTTCCGCTTTTTTCAAGATTGTTTATTTCCTTCTCCGGGATATCCCAATATTGCAGACGCTGACGCGAAGCGGCTACAAGAGATTCGGCGCCTTCACGTATTTGCGCATTTGCGCTTTTTCCCATCAGTTCGCGATTTCTTAAGGCCAACAGGTATTCCTGTTGGGTTGTTACCAAATTTGGCGAGTATATTTCCAGCAAAGTTTGTCCCTTTGAAACCGGTTGCCCGGTTGAATTGACATAGAGCTTCTCGATCCATCCCGAAATTTTTGGTGAAACCGTATAGATTTTTTCTTCATTATAGGTAATTGTTCCCACGGTTCTTAAAACCCGGTTAAAATCTTTCCTTTCCGCACGGGCAAAGCGAACGCCCATATTTTGTACGGTTGCCGGATTAATTTTTACCGATGGGCCGGAGGAGACTTCGTCATCATAAACAGGGATTAGATCCATTCCCATCCTCGATTTACCGGGTTTGTCATATATTTCCGTTGGGTTCATCGGCGCTTGCCAGTATTTCACTTTTCGTTCACCGGAGCTTTTTGTGTCTTTTTTCATGGATTTACCATCGGCTTTCGCCGCATCAGACTGTTGCATTTCAGCGCTTTGCTGAACATCTGAATCTTTAGTGCTGGTTTGTTTGTCGCTATTACACGAAATCAGAAAAATCGGTAATAATACAATAAGCGCAAGCAAGCTTGTTTTAATGATTTTGTTTTTCATCTTCTTCTCCAGATAGGGTAAGTTCCTGTTTGTATGATTTTATCTTTTTTATTATTAATTAATCTGGTTTCTATACGCATGGATAGAAATTTATAGTGTTCCCCCGGTGATATATTCCAGACGTGATATATCTTTGTTATACTCGCTTAAGATGTGTTCTGATTCCAATTCCAGATTAAACAGTGTAAGCTGATTATTTACCAGGGTTAAAAAGTCCACTTTATCGGTTTGATAGCCAATCATAGCAGATTGTAAGGATTGAGTAGCCTGGGGAACGATCCCATTCTGATATAAATCCAGCCGTTCTTCATTTTTTTTAAGTGAGGTCAAAACCTGATCCAATTTCGAATAAATTTGGTTCTCCGTATCTTTATATCTGTCACTAACCTGCAAACGCAATTGTTTCTTTTCTTCAACTGCTTTGCTTTGTTTACGCCAAAAATAAATGGGTACGCTAAAGCTGATACCGCCGGAAAGGAAATCCGCCCCGCCCATGCCGCTTTGCAGCACATCACGCTGGTTATAGGCGGCGAAGACCGACAAGTTGGGATAAAAATCTTTTTTTGCCAGGGCAATACGTTCATCACTTTGCTTAAGACGGGCCTGCCAGGCTTTTAACAACGGACGTTTGTTATGTGCTTGCTGTTCCAGCGCCGGACGGTCTATAACTATTGGTTTAAACGTTAAATGGGTTGTTTTGCCAAGTGGTTGGGTCACCGGCCGGTTAAGCAAGGTATTTAATTGTGCTTCTATAACCTCGCGTTTTTGCTGCAACTTTACCAGCTTGTCCAGCATCTTAGACAGTTCAACCTGTGCTTTTAACACATCCTGCTGTGCGCCATTTCCTACGGCGTATTTTTGTTCTGCTATTTTTACAAATTCCTTGAGCAGATCACGGTTTTTTGTCGTCGTCGTGATAGCCTCATCAATATAATACAAACTGTAGTAGGTCAGTTTTATATTGCGGATAAGCTGGATACGCATTTCTTCAAAATTTTGCGCGGATACATCGGCCCCTTTTTGACTGATATTTTCCATCAAATCCAATTTCCCCCAAAAGGGAAAGGTCTGCTTTACGGCAATCTGTTTGCCGGTCATGGCCTCCTGATCAAAAACAAATGATTCTACCGGAAGGTTGAGGATGTTCAGGCTGACCATCGGGTCCGGTAAGGCGCCTGCCTGTGGAACTTTTTCTTCGGCGGCTTTGGACGCTGCGAAAAATGAATGTAACTGTGGATTGTTTTTTAACCCTTCTGTAATGAGTTCATCGAGGTTGATAGTATGCAACGGTTCCTGAGCGAATGACGTCAGGGCCATCATGAAGATAAGCAATACCGTTTTGATAAGATGTGAAATATGCATTAAATTAATCTCCTTTGCAGTTGTAACGTAACTATGACTGATTCCTATTTGAGTTTACTTTTTATTCCCGATTGTATTGTTGGCTTTTTGGCCCTGATAGCTAAAACACTTAGGCCAACTATCAATAGACTTGCCCACCAAACGAGGGCATAAGAATGAATATAACTGTGCAGCAAAGTTTTAGGCGTCCTCATCGATCCATTTTGCATTTCAGAAGAAGGGCCCGGGTGGGCAGCCACTTCTGCGACCGGTGAGTCGTAGTTAAATATTCGATGGTAAAAGCAGGTATAGCGTCCGCTTAGCATGATGGGAAAAAACAGAAATGTTCCTCCCAGGCCTATTATGATTAAAAAATTCATCAGCGGTTTTTGGTTTTTTAACACTTTAATATGCTCCTTTTAAGATTATACTCTGCCCCTAAGGCAATCCACATGCCAAAACTGAAATCCAGAAGACTTTTTTCTTATAAAATCAATAAGTAGGGGGATTACAATTAATTTATTCGGCTCTACTGGGTTTTGTGTGGGTAAATACTTAGATAGAAAGAAAATT
>CAYWBI010000292.1:0-3338 GCA_964456445.1 uncultured Calditrichaceae bacterium | reverse complement strand
TAGAACAGGTTTAAGGCTGTATCATTAACGTGGGACATAAGATCCCGTAAAGGAGTAAAGTTATGAAGATCAAAATAATTTTGGTCCTCCTGTCAATAGTACTATTTGGGTACGTTTATACGCAAGATTCTAAACAATCTCTACCAGATCCTGGTAATTCTCTTCCTATAGAATTAATCGGCCAGTAAGAAATAGTTCCATTCGCTGATTTGATACGGTACATATAATTCGTTCAGGAATCGAAAACTAATATTTATTTCTCTTTTTCATATGGAAATTATATAAACTATGACCGAACATTTTTTGGGTTTAAATTATTCTGTCCCTGTATTAATTGGTTTGGTGGCAAATTTAGTTGCAATTTTTCATGCTTTTCGAAAAAGGCGGTCACGAAAAAGAAAAAATTTTCTGATAGGATCAGCTTTCTTAATTGTTCTTATATCTGGTATAATATTCCTTGTTCAGGAAAATGACCGGTTGAAAGATGAAAATATTGTAAGACGTGAAGCTTATGATAAATTGAGTGAATTACGGAATGATCTAAAAGATTTAATTGAAGTGTATCAAAACTCTTACAACTCTGAGACCGGGGCTGTCACAAATCAGCGGAACAGCATAAAAACAATTAGCGATGCAACAAATATGCTCAGTAGTCTTAATAATATAACTCAAATTGACTCAATGCTTTCTTTAACGATTTATAAATTGAATATTGAATCATACACCTACGTTATAATGTCATCTGCTATACATCTCAACCAACTTGATGGACATCAGCCTCTTCGTATTGTATCGATGTATGAAGGCTATAAAGTGAGTGCTACAGAAACACTTGATAGACTTCTAAACAAATTATCTTTTATCGAAAATGAATATCAAACTCACTCTAAATACTCAGCGCTACATAACTTTTTGGTTGAAAATAAATATTTTGACCGGGCCCGTTATCTCCTGGCATGGGCTTATGCAGTAAAATATTCGGATATCCCTGATGATATTCAGCATAGGACAGAACGTATAAACGTACGAATTCATGTAATTCAAGAATTAAACAATATCTCACAATCTTATCTCGAAGAGTATCCTATTCAGGATAATTATTTTCTACACGGTTTTAATTAAATTATTAAACAGGAGGCCATTGTATGAAGCGTATATTTATATTGTTTTTCATGTGTTTGTTTCTTTTCGGTATGTTTAGCCCGGGCGTAATACATCTTCCAAATCCAGGGAAAAAACTGCCAATTTCGCTTGCCCAAATCCTTCCAAACCCACCACAAAAACCTAAACAACCAAAGCTGCCAGACCCGGGAGGCCCGCTGCCCCCTGACTATTTATTTTAAAATTAATTTTTTAGATATTAAATTGAAAGCCGTGGTTTTTCTGCGGCTTTTGTTTTATACCAATATTTATTCGAATTATATTTTCTTTTTATCTTTTGGATGACAAAGGCTTGGAAAACCCTTCTTTTTTTTGTTTTAATTTCCTCCCACATTATATTAAAAAATCATTTAAAACTACTGTATATTGGTACATATATTAAGCGACTCAGGAAAAATACATGGCTAAGAAAAACAGTGAAACGCTCAGGCAAATAACAATTCGTTTTGCCGGGGATTCCGGTGACGGCATGCAATTGACCGGAACACAGTTTAGCACGACCTCCGCGGTTTTAGGCAACGATGTAGCAACTTTGCCAGACTACCCAGCGGAAATCCGTGCACCCGCCGGCACTGTGTTTGGCGTCTCGGGTTTTCAACTGCAATTTGGTAACCATAAAATTCATACGCCCGGTTTTATTTGTGATGTTCTGGTGGCCATGAATCCCGCTGCCCTAAAGGCAAACCTGCGCAACTTGAAAAAAAATGGGATCATCATCGCAAATAAGGATGCTTTTACCGAACGTAACCTGAAACTGTCACAGCAGACGAGTAATCCTCTGGACGATGGGTCCCTTGAAGGGTATCAACTTTTTGTGGTGCCTATAACAACGCTTACCAAACAGGCCCTAAGTGAATCGCCCCTAACATCCAAGGAGAAAGAGCGTTCAAAAAATTTCTTTGCCCTGGGGATCAGCTATTGGCTGTTTACCCGACCGCTTGAAGTAACCCTTAAATGGATCGATGAAAAATTTAAAAAACAACCCGAACTTGCAGACGCCAACAAAAAGGCCTTAAATGCCGGATACGCCTATGCTTTATCGGCCGAATTGTTCGGTACATCTTATATGGTTGAAAAAGCAGAATATACGCCTGGGATATATAGAAATATCACAGGTAATGAAGCGACCGTTTTAGGTTTGATTACCGCTGCGCGTAAAGCAGGTCTTGAATTGTTTTATGGTGGATACCCGATAACACCGGCCAGTGACATATTGCATTATCTTGCAAAGTATAAAAATTTTGATGTGAAAACGTTTCAGGCAGAAGATGAGATAGCCGGAGTTGGCGCCGCTATCGGCGCCTCGTTTGCAGGTGCTCTCGGCGTAACCGCATCCAGCGGTCCGGGCATTGCCTTAAAAGGCGAGTTTATTGGTTATGCGGTGATAACGGAACTACCGTTGGTGATTGTGGATGTGCAACGCGGCGGACCATCGACAGGATTGCCGACTAAAACCGAACAATCCGATCTTTTTCAGGCAGTGATAGGAAGGAACGGTGAAGCCCCCCTACCGGTTATCGCTGCGCAAAGTCCGGCGGATTGTTTCGATGCCGCTTTCGATGCGGTCCGCATTGCCCTAAAATTTGCCACGCCTGTTATTCTACTCACCGACGGTTATATCGCCAATGGCACAGAGCCCTGGAAAATACCGGATGCCGACGATATCCCCGCTATATCCATGCGTCATGCGCAAACAGGTGATGACTACCAGCCTTATAAAAGGGACCCCAAAACCCTGGCGCGTACTTTGGCCATTCCGGGAACCCCGGGATTGGAACATCGCCTGGGAGGGTTGGAGAAAGAAGATATCACGGGAAATGTTTCTTATGATCCGGACAATCACCATAAAATGTCCGTGCTTCGGGCCGGAAAAGTGGCCCGGGTCGCAGATGCAATTGGTCCAACTAAAATATATGGCGCCGATGAAGGAGAGTTATTGCTTATAAGTTGGGGCGGTACGTATGGTGCCGTTTATAATGCTTATGAAGCAGCCATGGCAAATAATTGGAAGGTTTCCTGGATACACCTGCGCTGGGTCAGCCCCTTTCCCCATGAGCTGGTAAAAATTATACACAATTTTAAAAAGGTCCTTGTTCCTGAAATAAATATGGGCCAACTTTTAAGGTTGCTTCGTGCTGAATATCTTGTCGATGCCAAAGGCATGAACAAAATGCGTG
>CAYWBI010000291.1:0-3372 GCA_964456445.1 uncultured Calditrichaceae bacterium | reverse complement strand
TTAGACTAAATATAAAATTAATATACTATACAATGCGAGAAAAAGCGGTTGTCCCGGGAAATACGGTTTTACTCTTCCAAAGCTTTTTTTAATTCATCTTTTAGCACTTTGCCTGCTTTAAAATGTGTTTTTCGCCGGGCGGGCACATAAATTATTTCACCGGTACGTGGATTGCGGGCCTTGGGTTTGGCCTTGGTTTTTTTCACTTCAAATACACCAAAATCCCGGATTTCGATACGAACTTCCGGATCGGCTTCGATGAGGATCTTTCGCAAGGCAACAAAAATGGAATCAACAAATTTTTCTGCCGTGTACATTTTTAATACTTCATCATGCTGGCTGTTGTATTCCTGCGCCATGCGTTTTGCAACATCTTTTTTTGTAACAGTCCTCATCAACACCTCCACAACAGAATATTGTAGTTATTACCCAATGATTTATTCAAAACATGAATCAAAAAAACATGGTCAATTTCATAACAAAAGAAAGAAAATAAGTCCTTAAAATATGTAAATCAAGGATATATCTAATATTTCCAATTATTTAAGACTTTTCTCCGTTTTTGACCGGGCAATTTTAATTTCGACGGTGAACTATTTATCTTTAGCTCTAAATGGCGTATTTATAAATCTTTATAACTTTTTACCCAAATTTACTCTACCAATTTGCGTAAATCATCGAGTTTTTTCAGGGCCTGCATGGGCGTCATATTATTTAAATCAAGCTGTTTAATTTCTTTTTCCACTTTTGAAGGCATATCGGCCGGAAAAAGGCTTATCTGGTTTTTATCCACGTTTCTCCCCGGTCGTCGGGCCGCCAGGCGCGGTCGATTATTATGGGGGGTTAATTCATTTGCTTCAAGGTTTTGTAATATTTCCTTGGCCCGTTCTATCAATTCCACAGGCAAACCGGCCAGTTGTGCAACATAAATCCCGTAGGAATTATCCGTTCCGCCCGGCACAATCTTACGCAGAAAAACAACTTCGCCATCCCATTCTTCCACAGCGCTGTTATAGTTTTGGATACGTGGGTACAACAATGCCAATTCCGTCAGCTCATGATAATGTGTGGCAAAGAGTGTTTTTGAACGCAGCTCCTTGTTGTTATGGATATATTCTACAACGGACCAGGCAATGGACAAGCCATCAAAGGTACTTGTTCCACGTCCGATCTCATCCAGCAAAATTAAACTTTTTGGTGTGGCGTTATGCAGGATATTTGCCGTTTCATTCATTTCCACCAAAAAAGTACTCTCGCCACGGGCCAAATTGTCCGAAGCGCCCACACGCGTAAAAATACGGTCAACAATTCCAATTCGCGCCTCGTCGGCAGGGACATAGCTGCCCATCTGGGCCATTAAAACAATTAAACCAACCTGACGTAGAAAGGTGGATTTCCCCGCCATGTTTGGACCGGTTATCAACCAGATTTGTTCCTTCTCAATATCCATCCGGGTGTCATTGGCGATAAAATCGTTTCCGGGGCCCAGATTTTTTTCCACAACCGGATGACGGCCATTTAGAATAGTCAGTACGTTGCTTTCATCTATGTCGGGACAAACATAATTGTTTTCAAAGCCAACGGTGGCAAAACTGTTCAGGCAATCAATCTGGGCAATTATCCTGCTGTTCTGTTGAATATCTGCGGTAAAACGGGTGACTTCTTCCCGAATTTTCTGAAACAAATTGTATTCGATGCGATTGATCTTATCTTCCGCGCCCAGGATTTTTTCTTCCCACTCCTTCAATTCCGGCGTAATATACCGTTCTGCATTCACCAGGGTTTGCTTACGGATGTAACGTTCCGGCACTTTGTCTTTTTGCACATTGGTCACTTCGATATAGTATCCAAATACCCGGTTATAACTTATTTTCAATTTTGGAATACCGGTTAGCTGACGCTCTTTTTCCTGATATTGAACAAGCCAGCTCTTGCCATTATCGGCAATGGAACGTAACTCATCAAGTTCTTTGCTATACTTAGGGCGAATCAAGCCCCCTTCCTGTAGCGTAAGCGGCGGGCTATCCACCAGGGCTGTATCAATTTGAACGGTTAGTGTTTCTAAGCTGCTCATTTTAGCGCTTAACCCTGCCAGTTCGACAAATTGGCCTTTTACGATAAGCTCCATGATTGGGGTCAGGGCCTTTAGGGATTCTTTTAAATACACCACATCCCTCCCATTGGCCCGCCCGGTTGCTATTTTTCCCAATAAGCGTTCCATATCAAAAACGGAACGTAGCAATTTATACAAGGTCTCCCGTGCGCCCTTTTCCTCCAACAACTCTGCAACACACGCCTGTCGATGTTTAATTTCTTTTTTTTCAAGTAACGGATGTTGCAACCATTGTTTCATCATCCGTCCACCCATTACCGTGGCCGTTTTATCCAGAATAGACAACAATGTGCCCTGTCGGCCTTCGCTACCGGCGGACCAATCTAGTTCCAGATTTCGGCGGGTACTTTCATCAAGGACCATAAAACGTGAAAAATTCTGGGCGCTCAGATGGATAAAATGAGGCAACCTGGTTTTGTAGTTTTCATTTATGTAATGGATAATGGCCCCGGCACAGGAAACCCCTACATCCATTTCTTCACAGCCAAATCCCTTTAGCGAATGTGTGTTAAAATGATTGATTAGCGTCTCGTAGGCAAAATCGCGATTAAATACCCAGTTGTCACGTTTGGTCAATATGGCCGGTGTATGGGTCTTTAAGGCCTCACTCACATCGTCAAAATCCTGCTCTGCGACCAGTATTTCTTTTGGTTGGTAGCGGATGATATTATCGGTTAAATCTTTTTTCGGGAATTCGGCGGTCCAAAAGGCGCCAGTGGAAACATCGGCAACGGCAATAGCGCTTTGCTCATTTTTTGAAAATATTGCCATTAAAAAATTATTGCTCTTGCCATCAAGTAGTTTGTCATTAAGTGTAGCGCCGGGCGAGGCGATCTCCACCACTTCGCGTTTTACGATTCCCTTCGCAAGTTTAGGGTCTTCCACTTGCTCGCAAATGGCCACGCGCAATCCACTGTTCAAAAGTTTTGGGAGATAATTATCCAAAGAATGATAAGGAAATCCGGCCAGCGGGACATGAGCAGATTTTCCATGGGCCCTTTTGGTAAGTGCAATGCCAAGCACCCGCGCCAGCGTTTTGGCGTCTTCATAGAAGGTCTCATAAAAATCACCCATCCGGTAGAGCAGAAGAATCTCTTTATAATCTGCTTTGATGGCGAGATATTGTTCCATCAGTGGTGTGGATTTCTTTTTCTTGGCAGCCATTATTATTACAGGAAAATTAAACAGGAAAGGAATGTAACATGCAGGCGGATATTGTGCAAAACAGAGGGGATGAAATATTTTCAAATGACATATAT
>CAYWBI010000290.1:0-3447 GCA_964456445.1 uncultured Calditrichaceae bacterium | reverse complement strand
CGTCTTTCGGTTTTTACAAACTAAGCAATAAAACATCTTTTTACAAACAGATAGGTCGATTTTTTCAAAACGCTTTTAGAGCTGCCATCGGCTTTACCTTCTTGCATTTTATATGTTAATTCCAATAAAACAAATAGCTTAACGCGATAAAACTTTAATACTTTTGCCGCTGATAACGGTAATACCTCACTGCACTGCCCATTTTTTAATAGAACGGCTTTTTGCAATTCCGTTTATCAGGGTGCTCTGCCCCTAATCTTTCCGTTTTTCTATCTACCATTGGTAGGCAAGCCAAAATAGTTTAGTGTGTGTGGGGTGGGGGGGCGTGTAAAAAAAGAACTTTCTTCGTTCGTGGGTTTCAAAAAAAAAGGGCAGCCTCAAATAGAAACTGCCCTATACATCAAAGTTCGGTAGAAGGATGCTTAAAAAAGATTAAACACCTTACGGTCATCCACAATATCGGCTTTTTCTTTTAAGCTGTTATACCAATCCGTGAAAACCTGGGCTTGTTTTTGCGCAAGCAAACGCGTTTCGATAGCCGGTTGCTGTGCCATAAAAGCGGCGCTGTCGAAGGGTGTCTTTTCCAACAGTTTTTGATAAAAATAGCCATACTGCGTATGGATCAAACCGGAAACATCACCCGCTTTATTTAGCGTAAATGCCGTCGCATTAAATTCCGGGTAGCGGCCCACGGCGCTCACATTTTCATCCATGGCGAATAAATTGGATACGTCATAGTGCGCAATCTTACTGGTATCCTCGGAAACGATGGTTTTAAATGCTTTGCCAGCTTTTACCGCCGGTTCAAAGGATTCCGCCAGCACCCGGGCTTTCTCCATCGCCTTGGCAAATTTCACCTGGTTGCGTACCAGTCCTTCAACCTGGGCGAGCGGTTTATAACCGGCTTCCTTTATATCAATCACCTTAAAAACCGCATAACTTTTATCGAGGGTGAAAACACGGGATATGGTTCCTTTTTCATTCATAAAGGCAAAATTGGCAATGGCCGCGTTTTTGCCAATGCTTGGCACCATGTTCCCGCGGTTTTCAAAAAATCCCGTTGTAAAGGATTTGTATTTGTCCAGTTTGGCCGTTTCGTCCCAGCCCTTGTCTTTGGCGTCCTCGGCAAATAAGCGCGCTTTGTCTTCCTGCTCGCCCATGGTGCTTGGTCCGATGGTGATTTTCAAAAGGATGTGGCTGGCCTTGACCTTTTCCACGCCTTTCTCTTTTTTACGTTCTTCGACTTTTATCAGATGATAACCAAATTTGGATTTTATCGGGCCGACAATGCTGCCGGGTTTGGCGGAAAACGCCGCGTCGGCAAAAGGTTTGGCCATGGCCTTACGGTCAAAAAAGCCTAAGTCGCCTTTATTGGTCTTTACCGAAGGGTCTTCGGAATATTCCAGCGCCAAAGTATTGAAATCTTCACCGCCGGCAAGACGGGTTTTTATCTCATCAAAATCCTTGAATACCCGGTATGTATCCTGCTTGGCCGGTTGCAGCGAAAAGAGCACAAAAGCCATATTGCGCATTTCATTTTGCTTATATTCATCTTTATGCGCGTCATAGTAATCCTGCATTTCTTCTTCGCTGGCGTTTAGCTTTTTCTGAAAACGGGAGCCAAGCACAGCGATATATTCCACCTTGGCTTTAACATTTTGCCGTGTGTAATTGTCTAAAACCTCCGAAGGCGATACGCGGACCGAGCTCGTTACCAGGCTGCGTAATTTTTCAAAAGGTATTTGCTGACGATAATAGTTCTCAACCTGTGCCCAAGGAATTTGCGGGTTCTGCATAGCCGCCCGGTATTTATTGATATCAAAAACACCGTTGGTCTGTAAGCTCGGGTCCTGACGGAACTGGGGCAGGGGATTGTTCATAATTTGATAAACAATTTCAGAATCGGTAACCGCGATATTCATTTCGTTCATTTCATTCTGAAATAGAGTGGTTTGAATAAATTGCTCCCAAACCTGATTGCGCAGCCGCTCCACGGACGCGTCATCGGGTTCCCCATTAAGACGTTGACGTTCGTTCTGATACAATTGGTTATACATTTCGTTGTACTTGGTGATGGTTAATTTCTTGCCGTTCACTTCGCCCACGGTCGTCTTGCTTGTGCCGCGGTTTACATCGGCGCCCCATTCAAACACGATCATGCCTATAAAAGCAGCCGCGATAAATATAAAAAGCACCTTCGTCATTTGACGCATTCGGGTCATCATTTTAGGTCGTTCTCCTTACTTGGATAATAACAATCGATTAGTCCGTTTATTTTACAGCTCTGGTAAAGCCACCAAATTTAAAAGCTGCTCCGCATAAGTTCAAGTTTAATTTTATATCGACTCCAAATGAGATTGACGCCGTGTCCCAAAAGATGATCTATTTATGGTTTGGATGCCCGAGATAGCTTAGATATACGAACAAGGAACACCGATTTTAGATTTTGGAAGGGCCTGGTTCCTGTAGATCACAAATCTTCAATCGTTGATCGATGTTCGGTGTTGGTTTTGTAATGCGCTCAATTGCCCCTACCTTTAGGTAGGGGAGACAAACGCCCCAATAACATTATGGGCTTTAGCCCAAAACATATCCCCGATGGAAAGATTTATCAAACCCTTTCAGGGTTTTTTTCTTAGCGCCATGTCTTTGCCAGGGCGTTGCCCTTCGCTTTAATATTTTTCCCCGTTGGGGAAGAGATGCATACAACGATATAAGTTTTCGGTTTATCTTCTGGAATAGAAATGTTCTTTGATCTACGAACAAGGAACACCGATTTTAGATTTTGGAAGGGCCTGGTTCCTGTAGATCACAAATCTTCAATCGTTGATCGGTGTTCGGTGTTGGTTTTGTAATGCGCTCAATTGCCCCTACCTTTAGGTAGGGGAGACAAACGCCCCAATAACATTATGGGCTTTAGCCCAAAACATATCCCCGATGGAAAGATTTATCAAACCCTTTCAGGGTTTTTTTCTTAGCGCCATGTCTTTGCCAGGGCGTTGCCCTTCGCTTTAATATTTTTCCCCGTTGGGGAAAGATGGCAGGGTACCCGTCCATATTTTCTATTATATCGTCTGTCCTGGCAGGGCTTTGATATACAAACAAGGAACACCGATTATCGATTTTGGAAGGCACAATCAGGACAGATCATAAATCTTCAATCGTTGATCGATGTTCGGTGTTGGTTTTGTGTTTTACTCAATTTCCCCTGCCTGTGATATACGAACAAGGAACACCGATTTTTGATTTTGGAACGGGGCAATCATGACAGATCATAAATCTTCAATCGTTGATCGGTGTTCGGTGTTGGTTTTTTGTTTTGCTCAATTGCCCCTGGCTTTGATATACGAACAAGGAACACCGGTTTTAGATTTTGGAACGGCACAATCAGGACAGATCATAAATCTTCAATCCTTGATCGGTATTCGGTGTTCGGTGTTGGTTTTG
>CAYWBI010000289.1:0-3468 GCA_964456445.1 uncultured Calditrichaceae bacterium | reverse complement strand
TTGCTTCACTTAAACCAAATCCCGCTTAGCTGGCAATACGGATAAAAAAACATTTTCTCTGTGCAGCTCCGTGGTTCTCTGAGGGACTCCGTGGAATGGTTTTTTTCCAAAGGTAAAACTGTATCGCGATTTCGTGTTTTATCAAATCTTAGCTTACTTCTAATCTTAACCTAACAGATTTCTAACATTCGGCAATTAGATTTCCAGGATTCAATTAAAAGAACACCGATTACATTCCAATGAAAATGCATGCAAATTTAAATCAACCGCATGATATAAAAATTTCGGATAAAAACTATTCTTGGGAGAACTAGTTATGAATTTTGTTTTTAAAAAGCAATTGCTTTTTATTATTCTGATAAATGTATTTTTTTATCAGACTTTGTTTGCCGACGACATGGGTAAGATAGCCGGAACCGTTGTAGATGCAAGTACGGGCGAACCCATGGTTGGAGCAAATATTTACCTGAAAAACTCCACACTTGGAGCAGCGGCGGATATGAACGGAACGTATGTCATATCAAATATACCGCCAGCTACTTATATCGTGGTGGTATCGGTTATCGGTTACACTGAGATACATATCAAATCGGTTATTGTAAAAACCGGTCAGACAACAAAAATCGATGTGGCACTGAAACCGGAAATCCTTACAACAGAAGTGGTTCAGGTTGAAGCAAAGGCTTTGCACAATACCGAAGCGTCCCTTTTAAAGGACCGTCAAAATTCAGCGGCACTCAGCGACGCCATAAGCGCCGAAGCAATTGCGGAAGCCGGGAGTGATAACGCGGCCGATGCCCTAAAACAGGTAACCGGCGCCTCTGTGGTTGACGGCAAATATATTTATGTACGTGGCTTGGGTGACCGCTATACCAGCACCATGTTAAACGGCGCGGAAATGCCAAGTACGAATCCATACAAAAAAACAGCATCCATCGATTTAATCCCCAGCAATTTGGTGGATAATATCGTGACCATCAAAAGTTTTACACCAGATAAACCCGGCGATTTTGCCGGTGGTTCTGTGGATATCCGGACAAAGGATTTCCCGGACCGCTTTCAGGTGAACGCTACTCTCTCATCTTCCTTTAATACGCAGACCACGTTAAAACAAAACGGGTCATTGGGCTTTAACGCGGGCAACACTGATTGGCTCGGGTTGAATGACGGAACATTGGACCTGCCTTCCCTGTTAAGTGATAAAAATGTCAAAATCCCAAATATTGGTGAAGCAAACAATGATCCGGCTATGGCAAAACAATTAATCGCCATGACAAATTCATTTAACAAGCAACTGGGGCCGGTAAACCTAAGCGCCCCGGTAAACCGTTCGCTTTCCATCTCAACCGGTAATCAAATATTGCTTTTTAACCGGCCACTTGGATATCTGGCCAGTTTTAGTTACAACCGGGGCTTTTCGGGTTATAACAACGGAATCTTCCGCCGTTGGGTACAGGGCTCCCGGCAGGTAATGGCCAATGTCTATGATCTCAAAGAACAAAAGACATCGCAGGATGTGCTTTGGGGCAGTCTCTTTAAGCTGGCTTATAAAATATCACCGGACCATATTATCAGCGTAAATGGGATTTATAATAAAAGTTCTGAGATCACCGCCAGGAATTTAACCGGCAGCTATCCCTATGACATGGATGAAAGCCGTATCTTTCAGGCCAGCGTTTTAAATTTTAGCGAACGTACGCTGATAAATGGTCAGCTTAAAGGCGAGCATTATTTACCGGTTTTATTTGACACCCGTTTTGACTGGATGCTTAGTGTGGGTAAAACCACCGAGGCCCAGCCGGATCAACGATATTTCAACAGTTTCTACGATACGAAAAACAATGCTTATGGCATAAAGGACAATACACCTCCGTCACGATATTTCCGGAACCTGAATGAAGATAAAAACCAATTTACCCTCAATTTTAAAACACCCTTTTCACAATGGGACAACTTAAAGGGATATGTTAAATTTGGTGGATTGTATATCAAAAAACATCGTAATTATTCCGAGCGTCTGTTCCAATTGGTCGATAACCAGGGTTTTAGCTACAATGGCGATCCCAATTCCCTGTTAAACGATTCGAATGTTGGTATTGTAGATACGACAATAACAACTATCCGAGGGGTGGACTACAAATCTTATAAATGGGGTGTGGTGGTCCAGGAAAACAAATTGCCGGGCAACAACTATAATGCCGACCAGGAAATCAGCGCCTCCTATCTGATGTTCGAGCTGCCAATATTGCGATCGTTACGTATGATCGGTGGCGCAAGATATGAATCAACAAATATGGGCCTGGTGACATCGGACTCAACCTTGGGGGTTGGCCGAATCAAAGCCCGCGATCTGCTTCCATCATTGAATTTTGTTTACAATATCGTACCCGATATGAACCTGCGTTTTTCGTACAGCAAAACCCTGGCCAGGCCTACCTTTAGGGAAATAGGACAGTTTGCTACCTTCGATTTTATGGGGGGCGATGTTTTTGTCGGCAACCCGAACCTTAAACAATCACGTATTGACAACTATGATTTACGCTGGGAATGGTTTTCCAGACCAGGTGAGATATATGCCATCAGCGCTTTTTCCAAAACCTTTAAAAACCCAATAGAGCGTGTTTTCAACTCCTTTGAGGAGAATACCTGGAAAAATGTAGATTTTGCCCGGGCATACGGTCTGGAGCTGGAAGTGCGCAAACGTTTGGATGTCCTGCAAAGCTCATTAAACAATTTTACTCTTGGAGCCAATTTATCTTTAATCCGCTCCCAGGTTCAGATATCTGCCGATGAGTTGCGTTTTATACACAACCTAAGACCAGAGGCTTCTTCAACCCGGCCTTTCCAGGGACAGTCGCCCTATTTGGTGAATTTTAACCTTAGCTATGATAATCCTGAACTGGGATTAAAATCATCGCTCTATTATAATGTGTTTGGTACACGGTTAAGCAAGGTAAGTTATGGCGGAACGCCGGATGTTTATGAAGGCCCATCCGGTCTGCTGAATATTAGTCTCAATTATAAAATTTGGGAACATACGTCGTTTAAACTTTCCGGGAAAAACTTATTGAATCCAGAATATGAAAAATTTCAGGAGTTCAAGGGGCAAAAATATATATACAGTCGGTACAAGCATGGACGTTCATTTTCGATAGGCGTTAGTTATAACTATTAAATTTAAGATCAAGCAAATTTAAAAAAAGGCCTCCTATCGGGGGCTTTTTTTTTGAGAACGATACGAACTCAAACACCCGTATTACTTTTAATGATTACCGGCCTTTTCGTTTTCAAATCATTTTTCATGAACTGCCCAAAATTATCAGGATCAAGTTTCCAACTCCAGACACGTATTATCCTGAAATAGAAGATAAAAATGAAATCAATCTCATCGGCCATATCCTAATAAATCTTTAACAATGGTATAATACAACACTAATAAACCGCATCTACATTGAATACTATAATTAG
>CAYWBI010000288.1:0-3516 GCA_964456445.1 uncultured Calditrichaceae bacterium | reverse complement strand
ATAGGAATGATAATTTTTAATAAACTTTCTACACCATATCTGTAATTATCTAATAATTATTTTAGACGAATTGAAAGTGGATAATTTTTTCAGTCATAATTCGTCTATCTTCTAATAAAATTATATTGAGTGTGTAATGCGACTAAAAGAAATAAGCCCCATCTTTATCGCTTTGGTGGCCTTAATGCTGTTTAGCGGGTTTATGCTCTGGCCGGCTATGCTGTCAGCTCGTATTTGGGCAGTGGTCTTCGTTTTGTCCGGCTGGGTGGTCTCGCTTTCCCTGCATGAATTTGGACATGCCCTGAGCGCTTATGTTTTTGGTGATCATAGTGTAAAGGACAAGGGCTATCTCACACTTAACCCATTGCACTACACGCAATTGTTTTTAAGCATCATCATGCCGGTAGTTTTTTTAATGATGGGCGGGATTGGTTTGCCTGGCGGCGCGGTTTATATCGATTATGCGAAAATCAATACCCGTGTGGAGCGTAGTATTGTTTCTGCTGCCGGTCCGCTGGCCAATATTTTGTTGACCCTTCTCTTCCTGCTTGTTTTTCATTCTTTCAGTTTTAACGGAAATGAGCACATGCCGTTTCGGGCCGGAATGGCCTTGTTGATATTTCTGCAGATCAGCGCCGTTATTTTGAATTTATTGCCCATCCCGGGGCTTGACGGTTTTGGTATTATTGAACCCTTTCTCTCTGCCCACTTTATAAACCGTGTCCGCAATGTGGCCGGTCTGGTAGTTTTGATCCTTTTCGCCCTGCTTTTCTCCGATACCTTTGTAAGCCGCGGATTTTGGAGCGCCATTCTTTATGTGTCCGATTTCCTTGGCATAAATTTGGATTTGATCCGCAGCGGTCTTGGTCTGATTCAGTTCTGGACTTGAAAGAGTTTAATAACCACTACTTCGTGATCGTAAAATATTCCATACCTTTAATTTGGTTTATATGGTTCGATTGAACACAAGCAGTTGTTCGTCATAATATTTATAAGTTTTCCCTGCAACACTTTTCCAATCCCTATAAATTGCCTTTAAATAGAAGCATGCCCATTTTTACCAAACGGTATTTTCTGCCCTGATTCGATTCGGTGCAAAATACATTGCGATTGGTTTTAAGCAGGGATATGGTTAAATTTTGCAAATAAATTTAAAAGAGATATTTATGACGCCCCGTACAATCCTAAAAAAATACTTTGCTTATGAGGCCTTTCGCGGGATCCAGGAAACCGTCATTAAAAAAATTTTGTCCGGCGAAAATGCCCTGGTCATAATGCCTACCGGATCGGGTAAGTCGATTATCTATCAGGTTCCGGCATTGATGCTAAAGGGCTTAACTGTTGTTATTTCACCTTTGATTGCACTGATGAAGGATCAGGTAGATGGGCTGCGCAAAAAAAATATCGACGCGGTGTTTATCAATTCATCACTCGCAAAGAAGGAGCGTGAAGCCCGCTACAAGGGTATTGCCGATGGGAAGTATAAGCTGCTTTATGTTACGCCGGAACGTTTCAGGAAGAAAGAATTTGCCCATGTTTTAAAGAAACGGACAATCAGTTTGCTGGCGGTGGATGAAGCGCATTGCATCAGCGAGTGGGGGCATGATTTCCGGCCGGATTATACCCGTTTAAAAGAATTTCGTGAGTTGATGGGCAACCCGGTAACAGTTGCGCTGACCGCAACCGCCACGCCGGAAGTGCAAAAAGATATTGTCAGGCAATTGGGACTTGTCCCGGATGAAACCGCATTGTACCATGAGGGCATTGAGCGGCCGAACCTTTCTTTGGACACAGTGGATTTATGGGGGGAAGACGAGAAACGCGACAGGATAATCAAAATTGTAAAGGAACATCCCGGTAGCGGTATTGTATATTTCTCGCTTATAAAGGAACTGGAGGCGATGAGCGAAAAACTTTCCGCCAAGGGTATTGTCCACCATGTGTATCATGGACGCTTAGATGCCCGCGAACGCAAATATATCCAGGATCAATTTATGAAGGGACCGGATAATCTGATCCTGGCCACAAATGCCTTTGGCATGGGTATCGATAAGGAGGCAATCCGTTTTGTAATCCATGCCGAAATTCCCGGATCGTTGGAATCCTATTATCAGGAAATCGGCAGGGCCGGACGTGACGGGAAACCATCGGTTTGTGTTCTGCTCTACGATCAACAGGATTTAGATATCCAGATGGAGTTTATCCGCTGGAATAACCCCGGTGTGGAATTTTACTTCCGGGCCTATAATCTGCTCAAAACAGAAAGCCAGCGTGTAAACGGTGAAGGCCTGGATTTCTTTAAGGAACAGTTGACTTATAAAAACCGCAGGGATTATCGCGCGGAAACGGTTTTATCGATTTTTGAACGATACGGGGTGACCGAAGGCTCGCTGGATAAAAAGAACATCCGCATTGTTGCCGCCTTGCCGGAAGCATTGTCGGATCAGGCCCATCTGGATATCAAAATGAAAAAAGAACAGGAAAAGCTCTATAAAATGATGCAATATGCACGTTTGGATGAAGGCCGTAAAGCTTTTATCCACCATTACTTTGGTATTGACAAAATAAAATAATAAGAATTCACAGGGCATTGGCTCAAAAGGAGGACAGATGGCAGAAATTACCTTAAAAGGAAATCCAATTCATACCAGTGGGAACTTACCGGAAAAGGGAACCATGGCGCCGGATTTTAAATTGACGTCAACAAATTTATCTGATATTTTTTTAAAAGATTACCTGGGAAAAAGAATTGTACTGAATATTTTCCCCAGCTTGGATACAGGTATATGCGCCACATCGATCCGGACATTTAACGCCCGGGCATCTAAACTTGAGAACACGGTTGTCATTTGTGCATCGTTGGATACACCTTTTGCCCATAAGCGTTTTTGTACAACCGAAGGTTTGGCAGATGTAATCAGTGCGAGCGAACTATGCGACAGAAACTTTGGTAAAGATTACGGCGTGCGCATCATCGATGGCCCCATGGCCGGATTGTTTTCCCGGGCGGTTGTAGTAATCGATACGGACGGCAAAGTTATTTATACCGAACAGGTTCCTGAAATCGGGCAGGAGCCCAATTACGAAGCCGCTCTTGCCTCCCTGGTCTAATCATGCAATAATATATTGTTCTTATTAAACCCTGCCTGTACCGGCCAGGGTATTATACGGCCTCACGCATTTTTTCCGATAAAATAATCTTCAATGCCCGAAACTCAGCTTCAACGCGGCTTAACCCGGCATCATACTGCATTATGGCCGCCCGTTCTTCGTAGGCCTCCCGTTCATCGGCATTAAGATAACTGAGCAGGCTTCCGGCTTCTATATCTTGCAGGGAGGTTTGCGATAAATTTTGCATATCCATTATCTCTTCCTTATCTTTGTAGTACTTGCGTACACCATTATAGGCAATTTAAAGTGGAAATGCAACCGTTTGCTAATTGGGAACTGACCATAGATAGCAAAAACATTAAACTTAGCAATAGATGTAATCGATAACACTTGTGATCGCCGTCA
>CAYWBI010000287.1:0-3576 GCA_964456445.1 uncultured Calditrichaceae bacterium | reverse complement strand
CGGTTCACTTGATCGTAACTTTTGCTTATTGAAACGAAATGTCCCGGAGGCCATTTAAGTGGATTTCGCTCATTTTCAATCGGGAAGCATTCATGTTCATTAAAAGGCGTATTCTATTTCCACACAAAAACCAGTAGAGCTAAATATTTTACGATCGGATCATCAAAATAGCCTTCGACTTTATCTCAATTTAACACGGTTCTGATAGAAGACCCATCGAGCACAAGTATAATAAACACAAACGAATTCGCTATTGAATATTATTGTATTTACAGGCAGATTATATCATCCCGTTCAAAATTTCAATCACACATAAATCTAAAGGTGCATCATGAAAAAAATATTGTCCCGTGTGGCCATTGTCGTCGTCATTTTGTTTCTTGGGGCTGCGCTTACAGCCTATGTAGTCTTGCAACGTTCCATCGCCCCAAACGGTGGGAGCGTCCGGGCAATCTCCCTTTCACAGGATGTTCAAATTACTTATGACGCCAAGGGTTTACCGCAAATCTGGGCGGAAAATACCCACGATGCCTTGTATGCCCTGGGCTGGCTTCATGCCGCAGACCGTCTTTTTCAAATGGATCTCACGCGGCGGGTGGCCAGGGGGCATCTCTCGGAAATTCTCGGCAAAGTCACCTTAAAAATGGATATGGAGGCGCGGCGTATCGGCCATGCCCGTCTGGCCCAAAAGCAACTAACCTCACTTTCCACCCGCAATCATAAATTGCTCAATGCCTATGCGGACGGCATCAATGCATATGTAAAAAATGCAGGCGCCCTGCCCTTTGAATTTTATTTGCTGCATACGGATTTTGAACCCTGGACAGCGGCAGATTGCCTGACCATCCTCAGTTTTCAAACCTGGTATTCCGAATCTTTGCTCAATAATGACGCTTTTTTTAACAAACTCTTTAGCAAAGTCGGGACGGAAAAGGCCCGTGATTTGATCCTGAATTATCCGGACTGGGCGCCCTATACCGTACCCGCCCGGACAAAAAACATTTCCGGCATTCAACGGTCAGTTGCCGATTGGCTTTTCGCTGATGGGGGACTGCCCTTCGCCCTGACCAACTCATCCAATTCCTGGGTGGTTGCGCCGGGAAAATCAAAATCGGGCCAGGCACTTCTGGCCAGCGATCCCCATCTCGAAATCACCCGTTTACCACAATTCTGGTATTTCGCCGCCTTACATGTCCGTGCCGATACAATAAATGTTATGGGGATCAGCACACCTGGCATTCCTCTGATTGTGATGGGCAAAAATAAAAAAGCGGCCTTTGCCTTTACGGCCGGCGGCGTGGATATAACCGATTACTACAGCGAAAAAATTAATCCGGCCAACCCCGACCAATATATGACGGAATCCGGATGGAAAAACTTTGAATCCATCGCGGAGCCGATAAAGGTTGCAGGCAGGGAAAAACCTTATCCGCTGACCGTACGTATTTCGCGTCATGGACCGCTGATGACAGAAAATGACAGTCTGCACACGGCCCTTAGTGTGGATTGGGCGGGATTTGATGCGGATCTGAACAAGGCCTTCGAAAGTGGTTTTAATCTTTTTAAGGTAGATAATTTTGACGATTTCCGCCGCTATGTTACCAGCTTTGGCGCGCTGGACGCCAATTGGACTTATGCCGATATTAAGGGAAACATCGGCTATCAATTGGGGACGCCACTGCCCGTCCGTCCGGCAAAGATGGCCCATCTTCAGTTGGAAGGCTGGAGACAAGGGAGGCTTTGGCAAGGTTACCATCCGTTGGATGAAACACCATATAGCCTTAACCCGGGTCAGGAGTGGCTGGCTACCGCCAACAACAAACAGGTCGCACCGAATAATCTTTTTGATATCCCCGGTAACTTCCGCACCGACCGTATCCTGCGGCTGAACACGCTTTTAAAAAACCAGCAAAAATTTGACCTGCATGACTTTGCCCGTATGCAATATGACCGGAAGGATGAATATCTGTTACGTTGGAAGAAACATCTTGTCCCCGCGCTGCAAGCCCTGAGCAATCCGCCGGACAGCCTGATCCAACTGATACAGGCATGGCATGGTGAAACACCGCTGAACTCCTGGCCCACCCTGTTTATCAGTGAATTTCTCCAACATTTGAAGATCAATGTTTTTCAGGATGAACTGGGCCCGCTGGCATCCAGGGTACGCAGCATTTGGCTGGAAAAAATGCTTGGTACGGGCAGCGCATGGTTCGATGATCGTCATACAGCTGAAACAGAAACGCAAAATGATATCATCTCCAAAACCATCCGTGAGGTATTAAAACTTACCAGGGGGAAAAACTGGGGGGATTTCCAGACCCTGACCATGGCCCATCCCATGGCCGTTGTGCCTGGGTTGGATAATTTGTTGCATCTTCGCTATGGTCCCTGGTCCTGGCCGGGCACCATCGGTACGCTAAACGCTTCCTTTCCAAACTATAAGGATAACCGTTTCAAGGTTTTCGTGGGGCCCAGTTGGCGGTTTTTGGTTGATTTTGCACAGCCGGATGAAGCGCGTATGGTTTTGCCCGCGGGTATTTCCGGTAATCCAATGAGCCCGCATTTTATGGATTTGTTCGATATGTGGAAGGACGGCATCTACTGGCCGGTCAGTTTAAACAAGAAAAAAGTGTTTGATACGGCCACGTCGGTTTTAACTTTGGGGCCACATAAGCCCAATTCATAATTGAAATCATTTTAAAACCCGGAGATTTAAAAGGTGGCAGCCTGCCGGATGATTTCTGCCGGTTTTTTGAGAGCGGGCGTACATATCTTCGGATTGCAGATGAACACGGCCACCGTGTATGCCGGAACCGAATATATCGAATCCACGGGTGTATTGGTCAGCAGGGTGATTATCCCCATCCCACGCACGGAAATATTGCAGGATAAGATTTAGAGAGCGTTTTCACCTTTCAATTTTCATTTAATAACGGTGCATCGTGACCGTTCTCAGCCGATCCTTCATCATTCCTTGTTCGGATTTTGATATTTGGTGTTCAAGATACATCAAGTTCTGAAAATATTACTCACTGCAGATTTAAAAACTCCACTAAATCCGGGAAGGACAGTTCGGAAAGACCCTGTGGCCGGAGTTTCGTCTTTATTATAAAAAAATATCTGCTAAATCGGCGTAATCTGTGGATTTTAAGAAAAGAACTGCCAGGAAATTAAGCCGAAGAAAACCTTTTACTATTTTTATATGATTTTTCTTTAAGGTTTCTAAACTTACCTTATTTTTAGTTTCCTATCCTATTTTAATAATACAAATTTCTTAGTCTTTGTAATATTATCTACGGATAGGGAATAGTAATAAACGCCTGTTGATAGGTTGCTAGCATCAAGTTTTATTTCATGAAATCCTGCTTGAATTTGTTTATTTAATACAACCCTAACTTCACGTCCTTGCAAATTATATATTACTAATTTAACCTTTGCTAATTTGGCGATTTTAAATTTAATTGAGGTACTTGAATTAAATGGATTTGGATAGTTTTGATAAAGCAAATAATTTGATGGTGATCTATGACCCTGTTTATTTATTTCAAAATATTTCATAAACTAAGTAAAATGAGC
>CAYWBI010000286.1:0-3665 GCA_964456445.1 uncultured Calditrichaceae bacterium | reverse complement strand
ATACAATATTTTCAATAAGTTATCAAGATAATGCCCCTTGACTAAGTAGAATTAGCATTCTTTATTAAATATCCGTTGCTTTTTCCGTACAAGTCCGGACCGTTGTCTATCAAGATTGTATTTACCATGCTTCGGATATAAATTATCCGGGTCACTAAAACAATATTGTATCCACACCATCAACCTTAGTGAAATTTTATGAACACCAATTTACAACTACTACAACTTTGTTTGGACGGTCTTTCCGTAGGCAATGCCTTTGGCAACACCTTTTACAAAGCATCCAACCGCAGACATATTGCCCGGCAACAAATACCGCCCGAACCCTGGCCATGGGCGGCGGATACGGTGATGGCAGCCGCTGTCGTTTCTGTTTTAAAGGAAAACGACTGTATCGTTCCCGAAAAACTTGCAGCGGAATTGGTGCGCCGTTTTCAGGCCGGCCCCATAAAGCGGCACATCAGGCCGAAAAATCTGCTGTGGTAACTCACTACCATCGTGAAGGACGTTGCGGCGCCATGGCCTGCGCGGTAGCCGCATCCATTGCCGTCAATTATGCAGCACCCGGTGAATTTTTGGAAGCTATCATCGAGCATATACCGGAATCACAAATAAAAGAGGGGCTGCAACGCGCGCTGGAGGTCCCCGGAGAGGATGTCCCCCTTGCCGTGGCTATTTTAGGCAACGGTGAAAAAGCCACGGCCATGGATACCGTTCCCTTTGCCCTGTGGACCGCCGCCAATCATTTAAATGATTATAAACAATCCCTTGTGGGCTGCTGTTCGGGGATTGGGCGACATGGATACCATTGCCGCGATTGTTGGCGGAATAACGGCTGTTTCTACGGGAGGAGTCGCAATAGACTGGCTTTCGTAAGGGAACCGTTGCGGTATTAAACCATATGTTTCCTAAAAAACAACAACTTCTCTTTCTGCTTTTACCGTACCCTGCTCTTGCAAAAACATTCAACTGACCGTATATTCATTTTTTTCGGACCTTCACTAATATAAAGACAACACACCCCGAAAGATGGTTTACAGACGTAAAATATTTTTTTATGGTGGGTTCATGTCGTCTTTCAACAATCTTAAAATGCGCAACAAACTTTTTGCTATGCTCACATTACCACTTTTGGGACTTTTAGTCCTTTCCGTATGGGGCCTGGTCAATAAAAAACAAGAAGCAAACGAGATGGCACAGCTTCAGAGCCTGGCCGGGTTGGCGGTTAAAATAAGCGCAGTGGTACATGAAACCCAAAAAGAACGGGGGGCCACCGCCTTGTTCATTGGCAGCAACGGTGAAAAATTTAATCAGGAATTAAGAGAACAACGAGTGGAAACGGATAAAAAGATAGCCGCCCTGCGCAGCTATCTTGAAACTTTTAATGTGGACGAGGTGGATAACGCCTTTTCAAAGAAACTATCGGGCTCGATGTCCACGCTGTCCATGATTAAAGAAAAACGGAAAAAAATAAATTATTTAAGCCTTAACGCCAAAGAGGCCATCGCTTTCTATACAAATTTAAACGGTTCGTTTTTAGGCGCCATTTCCACGATAACCAATCTAAGTACAAACCCAGAATTAAGCATGTTACTGGTAAGTTATGTCAATTTTTTGCAAGGCAAGGAACGGGCCGGTATTGAGCGGGCCGTACTCTCCAACACTTTTGCCAACGGCTATTTTTTGCCGGGCATGAGTCGCAAGTTCGGTGAATTGGTTGCCGCACAAAATACCTATTTCGACAACTTTAACAGCTTCGCCCCGGAAAAACTAAAATCCGTGTTCAGGAAAAAGCTACATGGCGATATAACCGACGAAGTCAACCGCATGCGAAACCTTGCTTTTGAACACATGGCGGACAAGGATCAGTTTGGGGTGGAGGCGGAAGATTGGTTTAAAACCAAGACCGCGGAAATCAACCGGATGAAACAGGTGGAGAATGAAGTAAATCGTTACTTTTTGTCGCGGACATCAGCAATCGAAAGCAATGCCCGCAGCAGTTTTAATATATTGGTAATTCTTGTGCTTCTTTTTATCAGCATTACCATTTATACGGCGCTAAGCGCTTCAAAAAAAATAGAACGCCCGCTACTGCAAATTACGGAAGTGGCGGAAAAAGTGTCAAACGGCGATCTGGAGCATGAGGTGGATTATACAGGCAACGATGAAATCGGATTACTGGCCAACGCCTTCCGCCAGCTCATCCAATCGGAACAGGAAAAAGCCAATGTGGCTTTGAACATTGCGCAGGGCAATTTAAATGTTGAGTTCGTCGTTAAAAGCAAGATGGATGTTCTTGGAAACGCTATGTTGCAGATGAAACAGGCGCTGCAGGAAAAAGCAGAAGCCATGTCCACCATGGTGCAAAATTTAAAAACAAGCCGTGAATAAGCGGAAGATGCAAATAAGGCAAAGAGTGAATTTCTTGCCAATATGAGTCATGAAATCCGCACTCCGATGAATGGGGTGCTGGGCATGACAAATCTGTTATTGGACGGGCCGCTTAGTAAGGAACAATATGAACGGGCGACTATAATCAAACGAAGCGCGGAATCCCTGCTGGGAATTCTTAACGATATCCTTGATTTTTCTAAAATTAAAGCCGGCAAACTGGAGCTTGAAGCAATCGATTTTGACCTGGATGTGCTGTTGGAAGATATTGGGAGCACATTTGCCTTCTGGTCAGAAGAAAAAGGGTTGGAGTTAATTTCGCCCGCGAACCCAACTCAGGGTCGCTGGTACAAAGGCGATCCAGGACGTATTCGTCAGATATTGGCTAATCTGGTGGGAAACGCGCTCAAATTTACCCATGAGGGAGAGGTATCGGTACATTATAAGCGTACCGACGCAGAGGAAGATAAAAGTCTGTTACATTTTGCCGTAGTAGATACCGGTATCGGGCTGGATGACAAGCAGCAAAAAAGATTGTTTCAAAAATTCTCACAAGCCGACAGCTCTACGACGCGCATCTACGGAGGAACAGGGCTGGGGCTTGCTATCAGTAAGCAACTGGTTGAAATGATGGGTGGCAACATCGGCATAGAAAGTGATATTGGCAAGGGTTCTACTTTCTGGTTCACGCTTAAACTGTCCAACGCTCCTTCCCGGAATCCATTGCCACAATCCAGAGATTTGAGCAAAGAGAAGATTCTGGTTGTGGATGATAATGAAACGAATCGTAAATTACTTGATGCGGTGTTGGAAAAATGGCAGGTTGATCACAGCCTGGCTGCGAGTGGCGAGGAAGCATTAAGGGAACTAAAAAAAGATGGTGAAAAAAAATCGTCCTACAGTATTGCCTTAATCGACATGCAGATGCCTGGAATGGATGGTGTTCAACTTGGCGGTTTAATACGCAAGGATAAGCGATTGGAATTTACCAAACTGGTCATGCTTACATCCCAGGGGCAACATGGTGATGCGCAAAAAACATACAAGTCCGGATTTGCCGCTTACCTGACAAAACCGATTAACCAGTCCGAACTTTACACCGCCTTGCTGCAGGTGGCGGGTATCACCGGCAAGAATGCGGCGGACCGGCTGATAACCAGAAATACCACGTTTGAACTATCGCGATTCCAGGCGCATGTGTTGCTGGTCGAAGATAATATAATTAATCAAAAAGTTGCGGTGGGTATTCTTAAAAGATTCGGTCTTAGTATCGA
>CAYWBI010000285.1:0-3665 GCA_964456445.1 uncultured Calditrichaceae bacterium | reverse complement strand
GCCGCTGTAAGTTGGCGCTTTTTTGTAAAAAAAATTTACTTTAGCAATTTAGGTACCAGATAAATAAAAATTAACAGACTCAAAAATTATTGTATGTTTGTTCATCAGAAGAAAAGCCCCATTCGGTGAAAAACTCCAAATGGGGCAGCGAGATAAACAAATATTTTAGTCGTTGTCTTCCTCATCCTTTTCGGATGATTCTTTTGCCTCTTCGTTCTTTTCTTTTTTTATGACTTTCTTTATCAGTTTACCCTTGGCGCTGTATATGGCATCCAGACGATGTTCGCCCTTTTTCAGCTCCGCCTCAAAGGTGGTTTTTCCGTCCCGGTCAATTTTAGTTGTTTCTTCTATTGAATATCCCTTAAAGTCCTTGCTTATTGCTTTTTGGACAGTCTTAGGCAAACCATTTTTGCCGAGTTCCGTTTCGGTTTCCAATACATTTCCCTTTGCGTCGAATAGCAGTGACATCTCGACATCGTTTACTTCAAAATTTGCTTCGTAGTTAGGAGTTTCCGTATCCCATTTGACAGATTCTGCTTTAGGGTACAGGGCTTTAAGTTTTGCTTTTGCCGCGGAAGGTACATGTTGGGCAAATGCGGTACCGATGAAGAGAGTTAAAAAAATAATGACTAAAGATCTCATGACGAGCCTCCGTTTGAATAATAAAAGTACAATTAGCTGCGGAGCAAAGATACAAAGCAATTCTGAAGGAAATTTGGAGATGAGAGTGGAAATAGTGACGCGACTCTCCGAGTCGCTTGTTTGCCCGACTCGGAGAGTCGTGCAACGATTCATCAAGTCAAGTCATCGTTCACATAATTCCATTTATATTCTTCAGGGGTTCTGGCAAGGCCGGCTTTTACCGGATTCCAGAGTGTGTAATGGATTACACGGTATAATTCTTTTTCATTGCGTACAAAATGATCATAACTTTCATGCTGCCAGAACGCACCGCTTCGCCCTAAAACTTTGTTGGCCTTTCCGGCCGTAAATTTTTTGAAACTTTCCATAATATCCGTTAAAAAATAATCCTTTTTCTTTTCAGGATTGGAATACTTCTTAATTGGCTGCCCTGTTAATATGGGCTTCAATGCCAGATGAATATGATTGGGCATGATGCTAAAAGCGAATAGCTTGTAGCGCACATTCGCGCCCCAATGGAGTGAGTCGGCTACAATTTGCGCAATGCGATCATCGCCTAACCAATGTGGGCCGGATTTGTTGGTATGCAGGAGTTCATCATATTTTAAGAATATGTTACGTTGGATTTCTTTTTTTGAGGAGCGCTTGTTTTGTTCGTGTTTGAGCGTTTTTAGTTTTTGTTGTTCGAGCTCATATTCTTTACGCAATACTTCCATTTTATTTATGGGCAGGCTTCCCGCCAGGCGGGTGTTTACAAAAAAAATGGAACCGGGAATAAGGATGTGCGGCAGATTTCTGCGGTAAAATACCATCGTCTTGTCCCTATAGGTTACAGCGGTATACTTAAAATACTTAAAGTTGTCGGTAATTTATTAAGTAGCGCGGCTCCCTGGATTCGCATTATAAGCAACGTTTAAATTTTAGGCAGTTTTCGCGTATTGTCAATTCTTGTTTTTCTCGACTCAGGATTTTTGCATAATTATTCTACTATTCTATTCGACTCAGAGCGGCGAGTTTCGATCCATTCTCCTATTTCCAAATCTTTATCGTGTGTCTACCATCTTTACAAATATAATTAACGTTTAGCCCGTTCTGACTGCAAATGGACTGCACGATGGAAAGGCCCAGACCGGGTGAATCGGCTGAAGTGTTGTCTTTTTTAAAGCGTGCAAATAGCTCTTGTGGGCCCGATTTTAAAGCATGCCCGCTATTGGTGATTATGATTGATTTTGGTGTCGTTTCAAGTTCGATAAACCCCTGATCCTTGTTGTGTTTAACTGCGTTGATAAGCAAATTGGAGAGTAAAGTTTCCGCCATAAAGGGATTGATTTCCATTACAAAAGGAATACCGATTCGACTTATTACTTTTATTTTATTTATTTGAATTAATTCATTCAAATTTTGCAATTGTTGCTCAATTAATTTGCAAAAATCGACGGATTGTTTTTCATGATATTCACGGTTTTCTATTTTTGTTAATAAGTTTAAGGATTGGTTAAGCCGCGCAAGTCTATTTACTGCATGGTAAAGCGAATGGATGGTTTGCATCTGGCCGGCGGATAATTTTTGATCCTGGATAAGCACATCCAATTTTGAACGAATCACAGCCAGTGGCGTCTGCATTTCATGAGCGGCGTTTTCACTAAATTCTTTTAACGAGAAATAATCCTGCTGCAATTTGTTGGCCATCGTATTTAGTGTCCGGTTCAACTGATTGAATTCTTCAATATTCTCATCTGGTAAATTCAGTGTTTCCTGTCTGTTTAGTTTGAAAGTATCTAACTTATTTAACGTTAGGTAAAAAGGTTTCCATAAACGGCGGTCACTCCAGTAGTTGATGCCGTTTAGTAAAAGGATCATCGTCACAAATATGGTCATCATCATCACGGTTATACCTAATACAAGGTCATCTTTTTCGATAAGCGAGCGGCGCAGTGTGATCCGGTAGTTTTTGTCATCGATGCGGGAAGTGAAAACAAGTTGGCGGAAGGGCACCCGTTCATGTTCCTCGGCAACGAAAAGGGAAGTGTCGGCAAAGCCTTCTTGTATCTGAAGTGAATCCGGGATTTGTTTGATTTCAAGATTGCCGGAACTCAAAAAGTTCAGGTGGTTTACATCTGTTTTTATCTGTTCAAGTATCATCCGTTTTTCAGATTCCAGGGTTTCGCGCACTTCTTCACCAATCAATGTTTCCAGGACGAGGTACGTGCTGATGCTACCGAGAACAAAAACCAGGGCAGAGAACATTATAAAGTAGAGGCTAATTCTTTTTAGTAATTTCATTTTCCTCCGAATCGGTAACCAATTGCGTAAACAGTGTGCACATAATCGCCGCCACCGGCGGTAATGATTTTTTTACGTAAATTTTTAACATGTGTATAAATAAAATCAAATGAATCGAGCATATCGGCCTGATCGCCCAGAAGATGCTCGGCAATGGCTTCCCTGCTAAGCGTGCGTGCGTGGTTACTAATAAAAAAAAGCAGCAAATCATATTCCTTTGGTGTCAAATCCAATATTTTATCGGCTACAAAAACCAGACGGTCTTCCGGTAGCAGACGAATTTCATTAAATATGACTTCCTGTTCTCCATCAAACTTTCGTCGCCGCAGAATGGAGTTAATACGCGCGCTCAGCTCCGGTAAATAGAAGGGTTTGGTCAAATAATCATCGGCACCGATATCCAGCCCCTTAATTCTGTCGTCCAGAGCATTATTTGCAGAAACGATAATAACACCGCTGCGCGAATGTTTCTTTTTTAACTCCCGAACGACCTCCAGACCATTGCCGTCGGGCAACATCACATCAACCATGATACAGTCATAGCTGTAGAGATTAATTTTCTCCATTGCCTGTTCAAAATTGAATGCAATGTCACAGCGAAAATTATTCTTGCTTAAATAATTATGAATGCTTTCCGCAATGCCCTCTTCGTCTTCTATTATCAGAATATGCATGGTTTAATCTATAATTAGTATCCGTTTAAGGTAGCCACAGTTTCTTTTATCATATTCCAGGCTTCG
>CAYWBI010000284.1:0-3673 GCA_964456445.1 uncultured Calditrichaceae bacterium | reverse complement strand
GCGGAAAATAACTATAAATCAGACGCCATGCAGCGTTATAATTCCGGTTTTCGGTTTGACAATGTACCGGTGCAGAACAGTTCATCAACTGTCTCTCTAAACTTTCCGCAGGGGTACACACCGCACAGCCAGTCGAATTTATATGCCCTAAACGGCGCTCTGGATTTTAGCTTTTGGGGAAATGAGCTGCGGCTCAGTGGAAGCGCAAGTAAGGAACGTCATCAAAATGATACCGCCCCCTGGTTGAATATTTTTAATGATCGGATCCCCTATCTCGATATTCAAAGTACTTTGCTTTCTGCCCAGCTTACCCGTCAACTTGGAAATGGTTCGTCTATAAAAGCTGAAGCCGGTTTTTACAACCGTTTTAGCGAAACGGGCGATAGCTATTTGGGCAGGGACTGGATGAGTTGGTACGACAGTTCAAAGGTGGCCAAACACGGGGCAACCTTTAGTGCTTCCTGGCGCCCGCAGACAGATCTGGAAATATACGGGGTAAATTTTTCCCAGAAGGGCGCCCCGCAAAACCGATATTCAAAAGACCGCCAGAATAGTTTGTTTGGCGGTGTTGACTTTTTAATAAATCTGGGGAAAAATCATTTGCTGCGTTCCGGGGCAAATGTGCGTTCCTATACCATACGTCATTTTGCCATATCGCCCTCGGTCATGTCTTATGTTGATGATCGTTATAATGGCCCGGCTTATAAAAATTATACATCTCTTCCTATAGACGAATGGATATCAAACGGCGAGGTGGATGCCTTCGGCTATGATATTTATGGTAGCCGTATTTCCGACTGGAAAGATTATCCTCAGGGAGAATATGTTCTTGGCCCGGGAAAACCGGTGTTCGGCGGGATCTATCTAGAAGACACCTATAGAACAAAAATATTAAGTATCCGCGCAGGATTGCGTTTGGATTATTTTGATTTCGGTAGTCATTTCATAAATGTACCATCTGATATCTACCGTCACAATATTAAATTTCGGTTTCGCAAAACTCATATTTATAAAAAATATAGTCCCTATATTTCGATTGCAGGTCATTTAAAAAAGAATCTAAGTTTTTATCTAGATTATTTGACAGCTTCTGCTCCTGGCAAAATGAATACCCTTTTTATGAGTGGACATGAGTTCTCTATTAAATCTCAATCGGGGATCATTGATCCTATTCCTGCAATTCAAGCAAAAGCTGTAAATATTCATAAAATAAATATAGGCAGTAGGTTTTCTCCTACTAAATTCGTCACTATTGATGTCAATCTCTTTCATCATAACTATAGACAACTGAGAGGAATGAAGTCTCAATGGACATGGCAGGAGCCATTCTTTATAACTTTTAACAATGCGGATTATTCTAGCATAACCGGGCTTGAGACCAGCTTAAGTTTTAAATATCAATCTGCTTTTTGGGGTAGATTGTTGTATGGGTTTCAGCGTGGTAATGGTTTTTCGAGTGTAGATAATATATATTATATTGTTCGCCGTGGATATATTCCTTCTTTTCCCGAAACAGAAAATTTGATAACCCATAATGGTGGTTTGGATTTGAACTATGCTTTCGTGCAACCCAAGTGGGGAAGCTGGCTTGCGAAGAGTCATATCAGTCTTTTTGTTCATTTTAAAAGTGGACATCGGTACACGCGTCAAGGCATAAAAGTTGCCGGTAATTTGGATATTTTTAAAGTGGGCGTCGATAACATGACGTTGGCAAGTGATAAAAATTATATTGAAGCAATTAATAGCTCATCTACACCCTGGGTGATAAACACGGACCTGATACTGGATAAATCCTTTGAAGTGACGGAAAAATTGGGGGTAACTTTCTTTGTCAGGATAACCAATCTGTTTAATCGTAAAAATGTGCTGAACGTTTATGCTGCAACCGGAAATGCAAATGACGATGGCATATTGTCCAATCCTGTTATTGCAGATGAACTGACGCAAAAATATGGCACTGGGACAAAAGCTTTTTACAAAGCGGTTGTTCTTGGTGATGGCAACGCTTATCGAAGCATTCTTGGTAAGGAACTGTATGGCCATCCACGGCAAATTTTCGCCGGGATAAAACTGGCCTATTGAGGTATTATTCGAGTGATATATTACGCTGCGCCGCTAAGGTAAGCCAATATCCCGCGCAGGCTGTTTTTGCAAAAATAGCGTTCCCGTTGCTGTACTTCCGGAGATAAGTTTTCGAAGGCCTTCAGCGATGGGTCTTGCGCCAGCAATTGCTCTAATATTAAATCTTCCTTTACAGCCGGGTTTTCAGATATTCTGTCACGGCACACCTTCATCCATAGCTCCAACTGGGCCTGAGCGGCGTTAAAGACATAGGCGGGGTCGTTGTGCAGTCCATAATGGCCAAAGCAGACCGTTTTACAGGACAGGGCCGTGGCCTTTATCAGGGAAGCTTTGTAAACCTCATAAATAAAACGAGGCGGTGTAGCGATCCGTAGATAAAATCCCTCATCCAGCGGTAGGTTTACGCCGGCCACTTCACCGGCAAACAACAAACCGTCCACCAGATAATTGAGATGATGCGCGGAATGACCGGGTGTTTCGTGCACGTCGATGGACAAGCCGCCTTTTTCCAGATGATCGGAATAGGTGATCACCTTTTCCGCGACCGGGGCCACCGGGCCATAGGCCTGTGCCACTTCTTCTCCAAGCACCTTCCGGGACCCTGCCCATAGCTTTTCCGGGTTGATCATGTGCGGAATGCCTTTGGGATGACAGATAATTTTGGCCTCGGGGAAGTAGCGTAGCAACAAACCGGCACCACCGGCATGATCGATATGGATATGGGTAAGCAGGATATAGCTGAGCCAGTTTACATGCAGTGCTTTGAGCGCTTTGACCAATAAGGGAATGGTTGATGCCGGGCCCGGATCGATCACTATGGTGCGCTTGTGCGCCATATAAATCCAACTGCTTACAAAGTGCTTAAAGCCCGGCAGGTTTTGATCCAGATCCACCAGATATAATTGCTCCATTACCGGATGAACATAAGTCCTTTCATCTTCTGTTTTTTGTGCTGGCTTGATGGGGACAGGAGTTGAATCGTTTTTTTTCATTGAAAACAATGTTTAAGGCACGGTCGGATTTACGAGGTATGAAATACGCTCAAAGTCTTTCTCAATTTCTCTGGCGGCTTCTATTCGTTGCTTTTTAAATTGACCTTCGAGACGTAATAAGGTATTATTTATGCTGCGTAACAGCAGATTGATATGACGGCGCTCATTTTCCAGATCGACAGACAGCTCTTTTAAATCCGCTTCCACACGGGTTTTGGCATTGGCGAGGTCAAGTTGCACAATATCTTTTATAGAATAGGTGAGCAGCCGGGTCATATATTCGGAGTAGGCGTTTACGTCCATTCCATGGGCAAGCGCCAATTGTTCCAGCGCACGATAAGCTTCGTCGGGAACATCAAACTTAATTTTATGGAGTTTTTGGGTCATGAAATTTGGCGTCAAATCCGTTTACCAATTTAAGCTATCGGATATATCTCGTCCGACAAAAGAAAATATATTATTTTAGTGAGCTTCGCCAATAAAAAAATTGGCTCAAATGGTTTTTGTGTGGAAATAGAATACGCCTTTTAATGAACATGAATGTTTCCCGATTGAAAATGAGCGAAATCCACTGGAATGGCCTCCGGGACATTTCGTTT
>CAYWBI010000283.1:0-3723 GCA_964456445.1 uncultured Calditrichaceae bacterium | reverse complement strand
CGGTTCATTTATTAGCATCTCCAGAACAGGAGACAACAAAAAAGAGGTCAGTGATATGCAAAATAATTTTTATAAAGGTTCCTTTTCCAATTTTGGCCGGATACGCTTATGGCTGGGTATTTATCTTCTGCTGACGGGGATGACCATTTTGATTTTTCCGGAAATTTTAGTGGCCATGGTCGCCTTCCCATTTATTGCCGGGGGAATATTTTTTATCCAGAGTTGGTTTAGGGAACGTAGAAGCCGGGGAAAAATGCAGCATATTGAATTTTAATGATGCTCAACCAATTGCTTTTTCACTTCCGTACTAAAGCATAGTGGGCAAATGATAGAAAATATTCAAGCAGCATTCCCATGTTTATTATTCAATAAATCTGTTTTTTTTTATTTTGCCCAATAGTGAATTTAATTTAAAATAAAAACAAACAAATCAGTAATAACAACAAGGAGATATTATGTCTTTTTCATTACCTGATTTACCCTATGGTTTTTCCGCGCTCGAGCCGCATATCGATGCCCGCACCATGGAAATCCATCACGATAAACATCATAACGGCTATGTTAACAATGTCAACAATGCCATACAGGGGCAAGCTGCGACGGAAGGTAAAACACTTGAAGCGCTTATTGGCTCAATCGGCTCACTGCCGCAGACGATCCAAACAGCGGTACGTAACAATGGCGGCGGCCACTGGAACCATTCCTTTTTCTGGAAGGTTATGTCCGGTAACGGCGGTGGGCAACCGGAAGGCGATCTTGCAGCGGCCATAAAAGATGCCTTTGGTTCATTTGATGCTTTCTCTGCCGCCTTTAAAAAATCAGGGGCTGCCCACTTTGGTTCAGGATGGGCCTGGTTGATCGTAAATGGAAACGGCAATCTCGAAGTTTGTTCAACGCCAAACCAGGACAACCCGCTTATGGATGTGGCCGATGTAAAGGGTACGCCGGTTCTTGGCATAGATGTTTGGGAACATGCCTATTATCTCAACTATCAAAACCGTCGCCCGGATTATTTGAACGCATTTTTTAATGTGATAAACTGGGAAGCGGTTGCTGCGAATTTTAAAGCAGCGCAATAGCATTTGAAAGGGCCGGGTTTTACCCGGTTTTTTTATGTTCGATGCTCTCGCTTAAATTTGCAAAAAAGCAGATGGAACCTTATATTACTCAATTGTTTGAAGTGGGCATGTACCCACTTTTTTTATTATATGGAGTTGATATGCCGTTGCAGGAACGGTTGTTTGAAATTGCGGCAAGAATTGTGAAAGAGCAGGGTGCCGAATTAATAGATGTAGAGGTTAAAGGCGATGGACAGGGGGCATTGTTTTTAATATATAGCGATACTGAGGCCGGGATTACCCTTGGGGAGTGTGTTAAGATTTCACGGGCAATCCAGGATGAGCTGGATATCGATGGCGGTTTTCCTGGGCGTTACCGTTTGGAAGTTTCGTCACCCGGTTTAACACGGCCTTTGACAACTGATTTCCAGTTAAAAAAAAATATTGGTCAAGATATCAGCGTCCGCTTTAATGATCCGGATAGTAAACTTCAAAAAGTGAGCGGCGTTTTAAGCGCGTTTACCGAAACACAGCTTCACATCAGGATGGCCGACGGGTCGCTGAAATCATTAAACCGTGAAAAAATAAAAACTATAAAAATCAAATTAAAATGGTAGCATCGGAGGTTTTTTAACCGTATGAATATCGAAATAATGGAATCGATCACCCAAATCGCCAGGGATAAAAAGATTGATAAAGAAAGTTTACGGGAGATGTTGGAAAATATTTTCATCACCATGGTCGAGAAGAAATTTGGCGTGTCGGACAATTTTGACGTAATTGTAAATATAGACAAGGGCGATATCGAAATTTTTCAGGAGCGTGAAGTCGTGGAAACGGTGGAAGACCCTGTGACGCAAATTTCGTTGAAAGATGCACTTGAAGAAGATGAAGACGCGGAAATAGGCGAGGAAATTGTTTCTGTGTTTGATCTGATCAAATTCGGGCGCCGTTTGATCATTTCGGCCAAGCAAAATTTGAATCAGCGGATCCGTGATTTTGAAAAAGAAAACCTTTTGGAAGAATATAAAGACCGGGTCGGGGAAATAATTATCGGTGACATCCACCAAATTCACAAACGCGGCATGTATATCAATGTGGATAAGACCGAAGTGCTTTTACCCAGGGAAGAACAAATCTACAACGAACGTTTGCGCAGGGGCAACACCATCCGTTGCCTGATAAAAGAAGTCCGCAACGAAGGACGTGGCCCCGAGATTATTGTAAGCCGGGCCGACAAGGAATTTCTTGTACGTCTTTTTGAGCTGGAAGTGCCTGAAATTTATGATGGCATCGTAAATATTAAAATTGTTGAACGTGAGGCCGGAGACCGCTCAAAAATTGCCGTCGAATCCATCGACAGGCGTATTGACCCCGTGGGCGCCTGCGTGGGGATGAAAGGCGTACGCATTCAGGCCATCGTACGTGAATTGAACAATGAAAAAATTGATATACTGAATTATTCTTCGGAGCCGGAAATTTTTGTGATGCGCGCTCTTACGCCCGCCAAGCCGGTAAAAGTTATTCTTAATAAAGAAGAACGCATGGCGGTGGCGGTAATCCCGGATGATCAAATGGCCATTGCTATTGGCCGCGGTGGACAAAACTTACGTCTTGCTTCCCGCATATCCGGTTATCAAATAGAGCCGATAAAGGAATCTGAGTACAATAGTGAAAGTATCAAGGCTGTCCTGCCCTTACTGGAAGAGCTTACGCGATTGGGCGAATCAACACGTAGAAAGTTGTTGTCCGCCAATGTACGTGATGTGCAGGATATACTGGATTTAAAACCGGAAGGTTTAAAAAATATTTCCGGTATCGGGCCAAAAACAATAGAAAAAATTTGGGAAATTGTTTCCCCGTTCATCGTTGATGTTGACGAATAGTCGGTAAAGTGGAGAATAAATGACAGCTGCAAAGAAACATAAGTTATATAAGATTTGTAAAGAGTTAAACGTGGGGCACGAAACCATTATTGGTTTCCTCGAACAGAAAAAAATCAAGGTTTCGGGGCCGAATTCCAGTGTTCCCCATGAACTCTATGAAGAAATCATCGAGCGCTTTGCTACTGAAAAAGCGAAGGTTGAAAAACGCCGCGCCCAGGTTGAAATTCAGGAAAACCCAATAAGCGATGTAGAGACCGGTAATGCCGGAGAAGCCACCAATGCCCCATCCGAGTATATGATGGCTATCCGCAAATCTATTGAGGATAAAGCCGAAGAATTATCTATTCCTGAAATAGGGCCGCAAAAGGAATTGGAAACCGTTGCTGAAACACCGGCCGAGGTAGATGAAGCAAAACCCGAACCGCCAGAAACGTTGCAAGTTGAAAAAACTCAGCCTGTTGAGTCCGATGATGTTGGGGAAAATCCCGTGGCAGAACAAAAGCCGAAACCGGCCGTGGCAGAAGAAAAACCGCTTGTTACAAACGCCACCCGGCACAAAAAGGAAAAAGCCAATATCAAACCAAACACTCCCGATTTTATTCCGGGTGAAAAACAAAGCGATGTTCCCGGCGTTATAAAAACAATTCCGGCGAACCGCTTAAAAGGATATCCTCCCCGTACCAGTTCCAAGGCCAAAAAGAAAAATGAAGCGGTCAAGGAAGAAAGCGTATCTGAAAAAGAACTAAAACGTAAAAAAGCGCTGGAGATGATCCGTAAGG
>CAYWBI010000282.1:0-3762 GCA_964456445.1 uncultured Calditrichaceae bacterium | reverse complement strand
GAGATTGATGCTCTTTTTTCAACTATTTACCCATAGATTTACCAAGAGAACCATATTTTTAAAGAAAACAGCTGCTCATTCACCATGGCACTCACTGCAATTCGTATCTTTCCAGTCTCCGTCGATGTCAACGGGGTGTTGGTAATCAATGCCGCCCAGGGACAGCCGAAGTGAACTGCCCTCAAGTTTTTGGTCAAGGATTGTATGACAGGAATTACAATCGCGGGTCAACACCTTCCCGTCATCGCTCATATGGTTTCCATCATGGCACCGAAAGCAACCATCTGAATATAAATGGCCAATATTATCCGGGTACTTTTTCCAATCCACCTTCATTGCTGGGAAATAATTTCGTTGATATATTTTTTGAATTTGTACAATAGCCGTGTCAATTTTAGCTTTTTCCCGAGTCGCTATTTCCGGATAATCGGAGTCATAATGATCCCGGATGGCAATGCCTATACTATCCAATGCATTTGACTTAGTGCTGTACCCTGCGTCAAGGGTTTCAACGGCTAAAGATTTAATGTCCGGCAAAGCCTCGTCAATCCAGCCAAGCGCCATATATTCATTTACCAAATTTGATGGATTGCCATATAAGTGCGCAGGCCGGTTATGACAATCGATGCAATCCATTTTCCTTAGCGTATTGTTTTTTATTTCTTTCTCATCAAAATCAAGTTCAGTGCTTTTATAGACGATACTTTCTCCAGCCCCATTTGTACTCTTGACCCATGGAATAACCTGTCTTCTTTCATCCGTCGCATAATATTCAATTTTATTATTGATATTCATATGCCAGTGAATACCGGTTGTAGAACCCGCTTCACGATTTCCGCCCCCAATCTTCAGCAACAACCCGAGGTTCCACGATGAATTCTCTTTATCGGAAAGGTAGTATTTCTTTTTTATCAACTTTTCATTGAAAAACGAATTTGGCCAGTGACATTGTTCACAGGTTTCCTGCGCAGGACGTAAATTTACAATGGGTGTGGGTATTTATCAAACAAAACGGAATACACCTGATAAGCTCCGGACAATTTTGATCTTATGTACCATTGGGCGCCCGGTCCAATATGACATTTGGCACATTCGATCCGCGCATGAGGGGAATATTGATATGCTGTGTATTCAGGGTTCATAACCGAATGACATGTAGTCCCACAAAATTCGGTAGAATCCGTATATTCATAGGCTTTGTAACTTCCGAAAGCGGAAAATAAAATCAACATCAACAACCCGGATGAAATAAATAACAAGAGCTTACGATGTTTTTTATTATTCAGGTCGATCACGGGCAAAGCCGTAACATGTGCCAACCCCTTTCTAATCAGTCTTCTTTCCCTTTTTATGCCATAGAATATCAGGAAAGCCCCAATAAGCATAAAAAAGGGAAGAACGATGAAGGTGAGAATACCCATATAGGGTTTTGTCTCAGTGGCAAGTAATTCAATAATCGTAAGGAATATGACAAGACCAAAACTGAGTGCAAATACCGTAAATCCAGAGAGCGTGATAATATTATATGTAATTGGATTGAGACGCTTTTTCATAGTATTTTGATCCTTCTTGTGTGAAATATTATTTTAGGGTTTATAAATTATGATACAATGCCTGCCTGGTTTTAGCTCAAATATTCTGGTAACATATACATTTAATGGATCGGAGCATATTATAAATACGGTCATAAATATTTCTTTATGGTTAATAAAATAATTTATCAAACGTTTCACACCTTATCAAGAACAAAATTACGGGAATGGGCCCAACAAAATACCACATTTTACATTTTTGATTTATAAAAGAGAAGAATTTACAACTTTCAACGGTACCCATCTACAGATCACAAACAAAAAAAGCCGTGTAAAACCATCAAATATATAACTGATTACATCTTCGGATTGCATATCTGCAACGATGTCGTAATTTATGGCATATCATGATTTTATTAAAGGTGGGATATATGAACATTATATCTTTTATCAATATAAAATAAAAATGATTTTGAACTCAAAAATTTTAAGTGTTATATTTGCCATTCATCGTTCCCGGACAAGTTTGGATAAAAGATGAATTAGTCCGATTAATTCCCAATGCGGCACAGTTTCACTTATATCAATGTGAATCCTGCCGAGGATTTGAATTAGGAACGCCAGCGCTAAAATATAAAAACAGGTAATTGATGAAAATGGAGAAACATTTTGAAAATCGATATTAAAGACTTAAAGGACAAAGTCCCTGATATCATTTTTAGACAGGGGCTTGGCTATTTTAAAGATGGACGCGTAAATATTAAAAGTAAAGATGGCTTATCCGTGGTGGCAGTGGTCACGGGTACTTATCCATACAACACCAAATTGTCCGTTGATGGCGACTCCTTTATCAGTAGCTGTACCTGCCCGTATAAGTACACCTGTAAACATGCCGTGGCAGTTGCCCTAAAGGTGATCGAAGAACAATCCATGGCCGAGGAAGAGAAAGAAAACCAGCCGACCGACTGGCGGGAGTATTTTGAAAAATTAATAGCCATAGAGCAGGTAAATTCAGAATTTGCCAAGGAAGTCCGCTGGAAACTATTGTACATCATTCATATCACCGAGAATTATTGGAATATAAAGCCGGTCAAAGTTTACATGAAAAAAGACGGGACCTATGGGCGTATCCAGGAGCCTTCGTTCCAGGAGCTTTCCGACCAGAATGTATTCCGCACATCCGGAGACCTGATCACGGTTTCTTATTTGGACCGGCTGCAGAGTCAGCAAATGACCTCCTCAACCCGGACCCGTCTGGAAACAAGTTATCTGAATTTTGGGCTTGACGCCGGGCAAATGTTCAACTTGCTGCGCTTAAGCGAGTTGCATATAAAAAATGATGACAATACCATTGGAGCGCGTATCCGTTTTGGCCGAAGGCCATGGAAACTACGCTTCAAATTACATAAGTCCGAGGGCAATTATAGTTTTGAGCCCTATTTTAAGCGCGATGATGAAGTTATCTCGATCGATAAAAATACGAGTATTCTTACTGTAAACCCCATTTGGTTTTATCACGACAATGTGCTCCACTCCTGTAATTTTCCACTTCGGTATTCTTACATTCAATCCTTTGTAAATGAGAACCTTGGTATTTCGTTAAACGATGAGGAATATCAGTCCTTTATCTCGGATTACCTGGCAAAGCTGCCTATTTTCCCTTATGTGGATTTCCCCGAAGGAACGGAAATCCACGAAATTGATACGATTTCCAAAACCCGTCTCTACCTGGAGGAGATGGACGACCAGCTTGTGGTTTCACTTTCCTTTTTATATGAGGGTATTGAAATTGCATATAGCCAGGGCAACGATCAGTATCTATCCTACGATCATAAACACCGTCAGATCATCCGTGTGCACAGGGATCATGGGTCCGAGCAGGCGGAACGCGAAAAGGTACTGGAAAGTGGCATCGAAGAAGACACGCCCGGATTATTCTATGCGACCTTTGAAGCTTCGCTTGACTGGTTGTTTGACGGCCTGCCCGCGCTTGCCAGGAACGGGATTGAAATTATGGGTGAGGAAAGCCTGGTCAATTTTCGTGTAAAACGCAGCAAAGCTGATTTTGGCGTTAATATTTCATCCGAAACCGATTGGTTTGACATTGAACTTAACCTGGAGTTTGATGGCGAACCGGTTTCATTGGAAGAGTTGAAAAAAGCCCTGAGCGCAAAAAAGAGATATGTAAGGTTACGTGACGGAACGATTGCCCGCCTGCCTGAAAAATTGA
>CAYWBI010000281.1:0-3796 GCA_964456445.1 uncultured Calditrichaceae bacterium | reverse complement strand
GAGGTTCCCCTAAAAGAACCGTCCCCTCCGATAAAAGGAAAACCGTAGCAATCTTCCCAAAGAAAAACCGCATGAAATAAGGCCCCCATTGAGTGGATGTCGCCCTGCGCCCAATAAGCATATTCTTTTTGAACCAATTCCATATTATTCATTTACAGCCTTATTATATTTTGCTATTATTCCCGGTCTTCTCAATCCATTCATCTATCTTAACTCCCAGAATCTTCAATGGGACGGATCCTAATTCCAATATCTGGTTGTGGAATTCACGGATATCAAATTGTTCACCGAGGGTATTTTCAGCTTTTGCTCTTAATTCTCGTATTTTGAGCTGTCCGATTTTGTAGGACAGCGCCTGCCCCGGATTGGCCATATAACGCTCAATTTCAGAGATAATAACATCATCTGTTTCCGGTTCATGATTAAGTGAATACTGAATGGCCTGTTCACGTGTCCACCCTTTTACATGCATACCCACATCAACAACCAGGCGGATGGCCCGGTGCATATCCCAGCTGAGCATGCCCAAATATTGATAGGGGTCTGTGTAGAGCCCGAGTTCTTTGCCCAAAGATTCTGTGTACAAGGCCCAGCCTTCACTATAGGCGTCATACCCTGTAGTTCGTCTGAATTTTGGAAGAGCTGTATTCTCTTGCTGCAAGGATATCTGATAATGATGACCGGGAATGGCCTCATGCAAAAAGGCATTTTCATCTGCGTAAATATTGTATTCCCCTGCATTTGGAACGGGTACATAAAATATCCCGGGGCGGGTTCCGTCCAATGAGCCTGCGCTATATTCCATGCTTGCGGATTTTTCACGGAAGGCCTCGGTGCGCCGTATTTCAAAAGCGGTTTTGGGGACCTTATCGAAAAGTTTTACAAGATTGGGTTTCATGCGGTTGTGGATTTCTTTAAAATGCTCAATTATCTGCCCCGCTTTGGTATAAGGCATCAGTTCTTTATTCGTCCTGACAAAATCAAAAAATTCTTTCATATCACCCTTGAAGCCTACCCGGTCTTTTATCTTTATCAGTTCCTTTTGGATGCGCTCAACTTCTCGTTGGCCAAGTTCAAATATTTCATCTGCCGTCATTTCTGTGGTTGTAAAATATTTTATTTTGTGATTGTAAAATGCCGTACCCTGTGGTAGCGCAGAAATACCCGCCGTTTCCCGACAGGCCGGTAAATACTCATCTTTTAAAAAGTTATGCAGATGCTTAAAAGCCGGGATGATTTTTTTAGCAACCATTTCTGAATACTCCTTTTTCAACCGGCTTTTATCCTCTTCAGAAAAGATACCCGGCATCAACTTTACCGGACTGTAAAACAGGTGTTCCTGAATGGGGCCATGATTCAGATCGGCCATTTGCAGAATCACTTTCTTAGTTAATGCTTTGGGTAAAACATATCCTTTTTCCATCCCTTCCCGCATGTTGACAATTGCCGTATCACACCATACTGTAAAGGCGTCAAGCCTTTTCAGCCAGTTTCCATAATCGATGACCGTTTTAAAAGGTTGCGCACTCCTGCCCCCGGCCAATTGCCCCATGATTAAATGCAGGGAAGTGCTAAAATCATAGGTTGCATTCATCTGATTTATGGGCATGAGGTTCCCGGGATAGTTCAATGCCTCCAAATGAATATCACACTCCCATTGCAAAACATCATAGCTGATTTGATTGTCAGCAGACAATTCACTTTTGTCATACTCCAGCAATTTATTTTTATACTCGGTATAAAATGCTTTTAAAGCGCTGCGATAGGATTGAGTGATATTATTGGGAAGCCGGTCGTTATAGCGATTGTCACCCGAAAATGTGGCTTCGAGAGGATAGAGTTTTAAGTGGTCCTCATAATATTGATCGAACAGAGTCCCGATTCGTGAATTTAATTCATTGCTGTCAAGCCGGGATTCCGATTTTTTTTGACAGGCCTGAAAAATGAAGACTAAAGCGGCCAAAATGAGTATAAGTTTTTTCATTTTATTATTATCCTTTTTCTTTTATGCAATTTTCAATAACAAGTAATTTTATTAATATCAGCTGTGGCGTTTCAGTTGTTTACTTCATTCGCTTTCAAAACCCTTAAAAGATTTCCTCCAAGAATTTTAAAAATATCATCAGCGCTATAGCCTTTTTCAACTAAAGCTTTTGTGATCAAAGGATAAGATGTAACATCATTCAATTGTTTCGGCAAAGAAGTAACGCCGTCAAAATCCGACCCCAATCCCACATAATCGGTTCCAACCATTTTTACAATGTATTCAATGTGTTGGATTAGTAATGATAAAGGAGGACGCATAGAATCTGCTTCCTTTTTATATTTAGCAAAAAGATATGTTGATCTGTCCCAGTCACCCAAACCATTTTTAACAAGTGAGTCGTTTTCGGTTTTATGTTTTAGCATAAAGGCTTCTTTGTTTTTTTGATAGGTGCTGTCTAAAAAACCTGAATAGAAATTTACCTGGATTACGCCGCCGTTTTTTGCGATAGCTTTTATTTGTTCATCTTTTAAATTTCTAAAGTGTGGACAAAGATTATATACAGAACTATGTGAAGCTATTACAGGTTTAGACGTTGTATGGATCACGTCCCAGAAAGTGTGCTCCCCAACGTGGCTAATATCAATCATCATACCCAATTCATTCATTCTATGGACCACCTGTTTTCCAAAATCGCTTAAACCTTTATGGCTTAAATTATTCATTGTCGTTTCATCAGAGGCGCTTGTTGCCCAGGATGTAGAGTTATTCCAGGTGAGCGTCATATATCGTGTACCACGCTTGTAAAGAGAATCCAATTTACTTAAATCACTTTCCATCATATGGCCGCCTTCTACACCAACAATGGCAGCTATTTTGTTTTGATTTATGGCGCTAAACAGTTCCTTGGAATGGCTAACTTTCACAATCTTGTCGGGATTACGTTTAATAACAGCATCCAATGAGTCGATTTGCCGGATTGCATAATCGAAGGGATTAGTTTGATTGCCATCGCACCAGACAGAAAAAAATTGTACGTCAACACCGCCTTGCCTTAACCGTGTCAGATCCGTGTGTGTTTGTCCTTTTAAATCCGTATCGATTATTAGATCATTCTCCATGGTGTATGTCAATACATCATTGTGGGTGTCTATAACAATGGCCTTGTTATGTAAGTTTTTGTAAGACAGTATTTCTGTTTTCTTATCTGTTGTTGATTTACAGGAAACAGAGACAATGATTAATAGTAGCAATAGTTTTTTCATTTTCATTCCTTATAATTGGTACCCACAACCACACTGTACAAATATAAAATTACCGCATATTCTATCACTTGCACATCGGATTTTATGACCTTTTTTTTTGTTTAAATCTGAAAAAAGCTGGGCATTGAAAGTATAATTAATTACTAATATTGTTATTCTGCTTTTTATAGTCGATCCGTATCGTGAATAAAAGCCGCCAGGTCATTGCGGAATTTTATCATCGATGGCTTGTGTATATACATCATGTGTCCGGCTTGATAGTATTCCATACGGATACGTTCCCGTGCTTCCGGTGTAATATCGAGGTGGGCCATATAATGCTTGGTTGCAAGCATCGGCGTGGCAAGGTCAAAATACCCTTGCTGTACTAAAACGTGAAGCCCCGGGTTGGTAATGAGCGCCATTGAAAGATCCGGCAGCAAATCGGGCCAGGGCATTGGTCCCCCTTTAACCGAAGGCGACTGGTGTTGCCAATCCCATTTTTTAATAGGCGCCCAGATATTGTATTGCTCATCCTTGCCAAATTTTAATTCATTGTGCAGATAAT
>CAYWBI010000280.1:0-3833 GCA_964456445.1 uncultured Calditrichaceae bacterium | reverse complement strand
AGCGTATCTGAAAAAGAACTAAAACGTAAAAAAGCGCTGGAGATGATCCGTAAGGACAGCAAGGGAAAAGTTGCTAAAAAACGCGTGGCCGTTCCGGGTCAGGATGCACCCGCGGGACGTTCACATCGTAAAAAACACAAAAAAAACAAGCGTAAAGAAGTTGACTTAAAAGAAGTACAGGACAATGTAAAAAAGACCCTGGCCTCGCTGGACACCAAAGTACGTAAGCCCAAGTACCGTAAGAAGGTACGTGAAGTCGAGGGCGAGATGATCGAAGAAAAAATAATTGATGTAACAGAATTTATTTCCGCCAACGACCTTGCCGAGCTAATGGATGTGCCTGTTTCCGAAATCCTTACCAAGTGTATGGAACTTGGATTAATGGTGTCCATAAACCAACGATTGGATCTGGATTCCATCACCTTGATTGCCGAAGAGTATGAGTACAAAGTTGAAGAACATAAAATCTCCGAATTCGTTGATGATGAAGAAGACGACGAAGAAGACGCACCCGAGAGCCTGAAACCACGTTCACCGATAGTTACCATCATGGGGCACGTGGATCATGGTAAAACATCATTGTTGGATTATCTCCGCAAAAGTCATATCACCTCCGGGGAATCCGGTGGTATTACCCAGCATATTGGCGCATACGAAGTGGACTACCAGGGCAAAAAAATAACTTTTATCGACACGCCGGGTCACGCAGCCTTTACGGCGATGCGGGCACGGGGGGCACAAGTTACCGATATTGTTATATTGGTTATTGCCGCCGATGACGCCGTGATGCCTCAAACGGACGAAGCGATCGACCATGCCAAAGCAGCCGGCGTAAAAATTGTTATTGCCGTAAATAAAATTGATAAGCCCGGGGCACAGCCGGAAAAAATTTATCAGCAATTAGCGGAGCGTAACCTGCTGGTCGAGTCTTGGAGCGGCACTGTTCAATCGGCAGAGATTTCCGCAAAAACCGGCCAGAATATTTCCACTCTTTTGGAAAAGGTATTGCTTGAAGCCGAGATGCTTGATCTCAAGGCCAATCCGGACCGCTATGCCAGCGGTTTTGTTGTTGAATCCCGTTTAGACAAGGGACGTGGCGCAATTGCAACTGTTCTTATTCAATCCGGAACATTGCACGTGGGGGACAATTTTGTTGCGGGACAGTACAACGGTAAAGTCCGCGCCATATTTAATGAAAGAGACCAGAAACTTAAAGATGTATTGCCAGGGCAACCTGCGCTTGTGGTCGGTTTTGACGGCGTGCCCCAGGCCGGTGATAAGTTTATCGTTAAAAAGGATGAACGCATGGTACGCGAAATTGCCAATCGCCGCCAACAATTAAAACGTGAACAGGACGCCAAAAAGCACCACCATCAAACTCTGGCGCAAATATCCGAGCAAATTAAGATGGGGATTGTAAGCGATCTTAATATTCTTGTAAAAGCCGATGTGGATGGCTCCGCCGAAGCGCTGGCCGACGCGCTTATAAAACTCAACACCAATGAAGTGCGGGTAAATATTATTCGTAAGGCAGTGGGGCCCATATCGGAAAGCGACATATTATTGGCTTCCGCATCAAATGCCATCATTATTGGTTTTCATGTCCGCCCCAATGCCAAAGCTAAGGAGCTTGCCATAAAAGAAGGTGTGGATATCAATTTGTATGAGGTTGTATATGATGCCATTAATGATGTACGTCTTGCACTGGAAGGCATGCTTAAACCAAAAGAAGACGAAAGTGTGCTTGGGCAAATAGAAGTGCGCGATACCTTTAAAATATCCAAAATCGGTACCATCGCAGGCGGTTACGTGCTTTCCGGAAAAGTTCACCGCAACAACAAGATACGCGTGGTCCGTGACGATGAGCAAGTTTTTACAGGCTTTATTTCTTCCCTAAAACGTTTTAAGGATGATGTAAAAGAAGTTGCAAGTGGTTTTGAGTGTGGTATCCAGATTGATAATTACAATGATTTAAAAGTAGGGGATATTATAGAAGCTTTTGAGATCGTTAAAACAAAACGTACGCTTGAAAGCACCTGATTTATCCCGCTATAATTGAGTTTATCAAAAAAATATAAGTGTTGAAAAAAGATGGCTGATAACAGACGCTTAGAGCGTGTTGCCGGAAACTTAAAAAAAGAAATCAGTTTGATCCTGGACCGTAAAGTGAGCGATCCCGATAAGGGGTTGGTCACCATTTCCGCTGTAAAGGTTTCGCCGGATTTGAAAATTGCCAAGATCTATTATACGGTGTTCGGTGATGATGCCCAAAAGGTAAAAACCAAAAAGGCCTTGCGACGCTCAAGCGGATTTATCCGTAATGAGCTGAAGCCAAGTATAAAATCCCGCTGGTTGCCGGAGCTTCATTTTTACTATGACGAATCGATCGAGTATGCCCAGCATATCAATTCGCTGATCGCAAAAATACATGATGATTCCGACGATTAAAAAGGACAACCCTTATCCTGATATTACAATACGTGAGGGTTGTATTGTTTTGATAGATAAGCCAATGGATTGGACGTCGTTTGACGTGTGCAAAAAAATAAGGGGCGTAACAAAGGTAAAAAAAGTAGGGCATGGGGGCACATTAGACCCTTTTGCCACAGGTTTACTAATAGTCGCCATCGGTAAAGGCACCAAGCAATTAGCAACAATAAGCCAGACCGATAAAACCTACCGGGCAACGATAACGTTCGGTCAGGCGAGCGATAGTTATGACCGTACCGGGAATATCACGGAACAAGGTCCCTGGGATGGATTGACCCTGGACAAAATTCAGGCAGCATTAAAAAAAATGTCCGGTGTTATCGAACAGGTGCCGCCCATGTTCAGTGCAAAAAAGGTCAATGGGAAAAGATTGTATTCCCTGGCACGCAAGGGGATTACCATTGAGCGCAAGCCTGTAAAGGTAACCATAAGCAAGGTTGATGTTTTACGCTGGGAAGCGCCGGAACTGGAATTGATGCTAAATGTTTCCAAAGGCACGTACATCCGGTCCTATGCTTATGATTTGGGACTGGCGTTAAAGGTGCCTGCATTGTTGTCGGAGTTGCGCCGCGTACAGATGGGTAAATTTTCTATTGACGATAGTATGGATCTGGACGGTTTTGAACGTTTTTGGAATAAAATGGTCGGTTAATGATAAAGATTGTCAGTGGATTTAACACAGCATTAACAGGCCCGCGTATCGTCACATTGGGTACCTTTGACGGTGTGCATCTCGGGCACCGGAAAATATTGAACGAAGTAAAAGCCCGGGCCGCCGTGGACGGTGGACATACAACCGTCATCACATTTTATCCGCATCCCCGGCTGGTATTAAAACCGGAGATGGCCGATACGGTTAAATTGCTGACCGATATCGATGAAAAAGTGGATTTGCTTAACCGCGCGGGAATTGATGATGTTATTGTGGTACGCTTTACGCCTGAAATTGCCAAAACCGGCTATAAGGAATTTGTAAGTAAATTCCTGGTCGAGCGGATTGGGATGAGCCGTCTTATTATTGGTTACGATCATGCCTTTGGTAAAAGCCGAAGCGGAACATATAAAAACCTGAAGATATTGGCCGAACAATTAAATTTTGGCTTACAACGCGTGGAGCCCCATGTGGAGTATGGCCAAACGGTCAGCAGTTCGCTTATAAGGGGCTATCTGAACAATGGCGATCTTGAAAATGCAAAAAAATTATTGGGCCGTTCCTATTGTGTTTTTGGGAAAATAGTCGGGGGTGACGGCCGCGGAAGGCAGTTGAACTTTCCCACGGCCAATATTGTATTAAAAGAGCCCCATAAAGTTGTACCAAAAACCGGGGTTTATGCCGTTGATGT
>CAYWBI010000279.1:2364-3875 GCA_964456445.1 uncultured Calditrichaceae bacterium | reverse complement strand
GTTAGATTTGCTCAACTGCACAATTTCAGTTTCTGACTTTCTGAGCAAGCCCTAATTATAAACTGTATAAATTTTTAAGATGGTTTTCAGGAAATACCGGCAGAAAAAATCCAGAAGCTACAGTTTACCGGTTCATGTTGGGATTTGTTTGTTGCGGGTTGAATGAATGGCGAAAAGTTAAGACCCAAAAAGATATTTTCTATGTCTATTTTGCCGGCAGGCTGTGGTTTTGCATAACCAGAATTGTATCAAGATATGGAAGTGGCTCGGATAGCAACGTTAAGCTATCGGAAATACCGACTGTATAAACCGGGAAATTACTCTCATCATCGATAAAAACATTTATAAGGTCCTTTTTAGCGAACCAGTCATTTTTAATATAATCTCCTTTAACCGGCCCGCAATCTATATATCCTGGAATAGGATGACTTACCGGGTGAGCGTTTAGCGTATTCCTGAAGATTATTTGAATTTGACCATTTCCGGATATTTTCCGCACGTATCCGATCATTTGATCGCCCACATTGGTAAGTACAACCTTTTGGCCTATTCGGATATATTTTAATTTTCGATTATTTATTTGCAACGTCATCTTTAAAAACTTATAATCCACAACCAATGCAAGCATGGAATTTGGCGAAACGATTTGTCCGGGGCGTACATAAACATTTTTTACCATGCCTGATATTGGCGCCAGGATGTCCCGGGACAACTCTTTTTGCTTTTGTCCCATTAACCAAAGACTAAAAAGCAGAGCATTTTTTTTTACCCTTTGGCCAGGATCAATCAATACCGCCACGACCTTTGCCCGGTCCATCGAGCGTAAAACCGATTTTTTTCCGTATTGCAATTGTGCTTCAAAAGGGATGTGTAGCGGTAAGCTTGTATGAAAAACCCTTACCGTGTCCAATGCGACGCCTGTAGGGGACGCATTTTGACGTATATTTGCCGTAGCGTCTTTTTCTTGAGCTGTACAGGCAAAATAATTTATAAACAGGATGACAAGAAAAAGAGTGTGTAAAATTTTATTCATGCTACAATCTAAACCGAAAGGTCAATAATCCGCAAATAGCAGGACGTGAAAGTTTATTTTGATGTGATTAAAATGTGATATCCACGGTCTAATATTTCCCCCAAATACAAATGGGACAACGAAAAAACTAACTAAAAAACACAAACAACCAAACATATATTTATCCAGGAGGATTTATGAAGAAGTCTGCCAAGACAATAACCAAGATAGCCTTACTTGTAGTTGCTTTTGCCTTTACCTTTGGCGCAACAGCTAATCAGGCATTTGCCAAGAACACAAGCGCTACAAAAACTTTTGCCAAATGTGGCGCGGATAAAACCGCTGCCAAAACAACGGCAAAAAAAGACGCTAAAGCCGCCAAGGGCGATACCAAGGCCGCCAAGAAATGTGGCGAAGGCAAATGTGGCGCGGACAAGAAAGCCGCCAAGGGCGATACCAAAGCCGCCAAAAAATGTGGCGCTGATAAGAAAGCTGCCAA
>CAYWBI010000279.1:2162-2264 GCA_964456445.1 uncultured Calditrichaceae bacterium | reverse complement strand
CCAAGGGCGATACCAAAGCCGCCAAAAAATGTGGCGCTGATAAGAAAGCTGCCAAGGGCGATACCAAAGCTGCCAAAGGCGATACCAAAGCAGCCAAGAAAT
>CAYWBI010000279.1:0-2062 GCA_964456445.1 uncultured Calditrichaceae bacterium | reverse complement strand
GCGGCGAAGGCAAATGTGGCGCTGATAAGAAAGCTGCCAAAGGCGATACCAAAGCAGCCAAGAAATGCGGCGAAGGCAAATGTGGCGCTGATAAGAAAGCTGCCAAAGGCGATACCAAAGCTGCCAAAAAATGTGGCGAAGGTAAATGTGGTGGCGACAAAAAAGCTGCCAAAGGCGCAACTAAAGCTGCTAAAAAATGTGGCGAAGGTAAATGCGGTTTATAGGTTTTTAAAGATATTCAAAAAGAGCGTAGGATTTTATCTTACGCTCTTTTTTTGTCTTTTTTTCTTCTCTAACCGCTCCATTGATGCTTTATACTTATTTTTGATTTTTATCGTACAGATTCCCTATTATAATTTTTTGATTATATATAAAAAACAACCTTTTTTTATATAAGGAACTATGGGTATGAATGTGTCGGTTTATTACTGGATTGGATTTATTGGATATAGCCTGGTTGTCATCTATGTTGGTTTTGCTGTTTGGATCAGGGATAAGAAGAAAAAAGCTGTTGGGGACAATCTTGAGTTTTGGTCCGCCGGGAAAAATTTAAGTGCCGGTTCAATTGGCCTCTCGATCTCTGCGGGTATGATGTCTATTAGTTGGTCCGGTGTATATGGCGTACAACTTTTTTACTGGTATGGGATTGGGGGCGCCTGGCTATTGATAATCCCCTGGCTGATCACCATGGTTGGGTTTTATTTTCTTGTACCGCTGTTCCGTAAGTTTAATACGTTTTCTCAACCGGCCCTGCTCGAAAAACGTTTTGGCACAAATGCCCGCTTACTTCTTGCCCCGGCCTTAATTGTTGTCTTTATCACCTGGACAGGTGGAGAGATTTATGCCGCGGGAAATATTATTGCCCCATTTTTAAAAATCACACCAGAGACAACATATCTGCTTATTGCCCTGGTGGTAGCGATTTATAGTTATAGTGGCGGATTTGAAGCGGTCGTGTCCACGGATAAAATCCAGTTTGCCCTGGTGGCCGTTTTTATAAGCATCATTGCTGCGATTGCCTGGTTTGCCGTACCTGCCGGGATTGATGTTATCAGCCTTTCTCCGGCAAAAGTTTCGCGGCCTTCATTTTTCTCGCCGGGCTGGGCGCTCATTTTTATTACCCTGTTTGCTTATCTTCCCGGCTGGTTGATAGAATCCGATTTATGGGTCCGGATCCAGGCGGCAAAATCCGATGCCGTTGCCCGTAAGGGGATTATTATTGCCGGGATAAACTCCTTCCTTTTTGTTGGATTGATGCCAATGCTTATTGGGCTTTCCGCCCTCTATTTATTTGCACCCACCGACGGGCATATTCCTGCATTTCTGAACGACGGCGCTTCGATCTTTACTGAAATTATGCAACGTTATGTGCCTGTCTGGTTAAATATAATTCTCACCATTGGGTTGATAGCCGCGGCCATGTCCACCATTGATACCTGTGGGAATATTGTGGCCTTATCTGTTTCGCATGATATAATCGAACCAAAAATCAAAGGGGTCTTTCCCGCCGCCAAAATTCAACTGGTGGCACGTTGGTCCTCAGTTGTGGCCATCTTGATTGGCTACCTGTATGCCTTGTTTACCGAGAGTCTCTGGGATATATTTTATCTTTCATCGGGCATTTTGACAACGACAGTTTTTATTCCGGTAATAAGTAGTTTTAAAAAAAATGTCACCTCCTTACAAGTCAATGTGTCAATCATTGTTGGTTTGTTATTAACCATCCTGTTTTACCTGTTAGAGAAAAGAGGTTTGTTGGCAAACATAGAGCCGGCATTTATAGCATCCACCGGTTTGGGGTATATTCTTTGGGCTTTTGGGATAACGTGGTTTATTTATTTGTTGACAGGCAAAATCTTTTCCAGGGAAAAGATATGATCACTGTCACATCGTTATCATTTACTATATACTAATTTAAAATCTTGTCTGAATTTTGCGAGGTGCATCTACATGGCCTATAAATTTTTACACAGCTTATTATTAATTGTCGTACATCTACCGCATTAAAGGAGGAAAAATGCGTAAATTATTAATTGTTACAGCTTTATTGTTACTTATGATC
>CAYWBI010000278.1:0-3890 GCA_964456445.1 uncultured Calditrichaceae bacterium | reverse complement strand
GTTGGATCCGTCACGTACATTTGAAGATTTCGGTGAGATTGAGTTTACGCCGATATCCTGCCAATCCTTTTTATACTGGCTTATTATTGCATTGGCCTGATCGTTGGTAACCAAAGATTTATCGACACCATAAAACTCAGCGGCGTCCTGCAAAACAACCGATGGCGTTAAAGTCGCCCAATCCCGCCGGATACGATAAATACGGTCCAAAAGGGCCTGCGTCCCTATACGGTAAGTTTGACCGCCCACTTTTATTATGCCGTTTATTTTTGCACCCCATACCAGCCCGTCCTGATATATTACATTGGTTGTTCCACGGGGATAAATGGCGCCAGCATTGCCGTCCGGATCAAGACCCGATTTCCCGTCATTATAAAGCCAATAGGAAATATTGCCAATATTCGAAAGCGTTCGCGGCGGATCAAGAGCGCTGGTTTTTTGTAAAATGAAACTATTTTTTTGTGGATTGGGATTTTTGGCCATTAATGGGTTTATAAATACCAGCAAGCTAACTAAAACAAAATAGCGATAGAACATTTCGCTTCCTCCCACATGATTAGAATAATAATTACTATTTTGGGCAGCAAATAAGGATCATAATAAAAGTTTTGGAAAAGCTGTTAAAAGTAAGTCAGATGTACGACATTAAAATATTTTTAACCGTAAAACATAATCTTTTTAACGTTTTAACGAATATACAAAAATATAAATACATTTACAAAAGGTCATTATATTATAGCGTCTATATCTTTTGGTTTTAATATTGACATTTAACATCATAGAAAATATAAGTTTTTTACATTGTTATCGCCAAAGCAAAATTTATTTTAATAACAGCATTTTTTTGGATTGGACAAATTCGGCACCCTCTATGCGATAGAGATAAATCCCCGAACTCAAAACATGCCCCGCATCGTTTTTGCCGTTCCATTGGATATTATACGAACCGGCCTTCATGTTTTTATTTATAAGTGTCCGTACTTTTTGGCCCAGCATATTAAATACTTCAAGCTTCAATTTTACATTGCGCACAAGACCAAAGCGAATATGTGTAGTTGGGTTAAAAGGGTTTGGATAGTTTTGTTTCAGATACACATCCGCAGGTACGTGTTTCTCAACCTCACGAATAGCTTCCTGCCCGTCCACCATCAGGGAGTCGCCGTCCAGGTTCGGATGAGATGCATTAATGCCAAAAGTAAACGGGCTTGACAAATAGGGGCGGGAGCGCTGAGCCGGCCATAGTGCATACATTACATCGGCGGCGGGCCCCCAATTTACATCATCGTAATCGACGCCTTCATTATAATCGCTGTTCATGATAAATAAATATTCCCGCCCGCCAAGATCGGCAAAGGCACCATTATTCCATCCCATATCCCAAATAAGATTGGCCGAACCGGCCGTAGCATCTTCAACAAAACAAATATTCAAGCGCCGTGGCAGATCGCCCTCCATATCAAAAACGGCGAAGGGAATATCGCCTTTACCAGCGGCGCTATAGCCTAAATCCCTGCGGTAGGTCTGGCCTTTCGACCAGCGATCGGGAAATTGACGTTTGCTGGTAGCAATCAAATCCGCCTCGGAAACGTTCTGTGCAATGTCTGTCGTATCTGCTGCCCAGAACATCTTAATATCCCGATAAAAGTTCGGATCGGTAAAAGGGGGACCAAAGAAACCCCTGCTGATATCCAGGCCACCATAAAAATACCTTCCCCCCCAATTGGTACCCGATATCCAGCGGCCATCGGAAGCATACCAGGGGTCATGGGGGTTTATTCCGGATGGTGGTGACCACCCAACCTGGAACAAAATACCGTCAACAACTGGATAAGCGAAATCCGGGTTATTATTTGTTTCTTCCCGTTTGAGCTTTAGCTCATGGGTTGTTTCGTCCCACAGGCTCCAATATAATTGATTTAATGTTGAATCTTCATGAAAAGCGATGGAATAGAGATGCCCGGTTAATTGCAGGGGGTCTGCTATAAGCGCAAGAACGTTTCTGCCGGTCCCTTTTATCACTTTCACGGCAAGTGTATCCTGCCAGCCGGGATTTTCACTTAACACAGAAACGGGAATTGTGGCCATAACTTCTGCTGTATTATGGTCATAATTTACAAAAAAGGCAAAACTGAGGATATCGCCCGTTGCGGGTCCCGTAATCAGAAAATACAAGGAGTCGCCCTGAAGAATCTGTCCGTTTTCCAGGCCGCTGTAATAAACAAATTTTCTCTGTTTTTCGATTGTCAGCGTATCAATCTTATTTTGTGTGTCTCGATAGGTAATATCAAATTTAAGATGGACTTTTTCACCCTGATTTAGTTTTTTATCCTGTTTGCCATTTTCCCAAATTACCTGCCAATTTTGAAACACGGGTAGAGGGCGCAAGGTAATGTTCGATATAAAATTGGTAAATTCATCCATTTGATTTGGCGAATTTATGATAAGATCAGCGCTATGCGGATACTTCCTGTTCAAGCCCGTCCAATTGTTTGCCCATATATTATCACCGGCCGCTTTATCAGCATGTAGGCCGTCATCATATAACATGATATTAAAGGGACGATCTGAACCAAGCATGCCGTGAAGGGTCACCCGGCAGGAATCCACTTTGCCAAAGTCCTTTAAATCTGCCTGCAGAAACAGAGAAGTATTTGACGGATCGATTTGGGTAGCGGTATAATCAACTTTTGGAATTTTCAGGGGCTTTCTATAGTTTTTTTGAAGAAAATCGACGTTCGCTTTTAGCTCACTCACGGATGACAAATATGTATTGCCCAAACCGCCGACCAGGGCCAAGACCATTTCCTGTGTTTCTCCGGGTTGCAAATTAAACGGGCCGCAGGAAAGAGTCACTCTTCTGTCCCCCGATGGGAGATTTCCACCCTTACCGTCAATATCACCGTTTTCGCTAACCGGGTCCCCGTTAAGCGGGAACTTTGTGGCCTCCCCACTGGCGCGATGGGTAAATGGCGTTGGATTATCAACATCTGTATTCGGGAGAAAACCACGTAGTAAATTATACCATTGCAATGTACCATCATAGATTCCAAAGGTTGGGTCTATCCAATAAGGGTTTCCCTCAGGAAAGTAGCCAAAGGACGTCATGGGCAGATTTTTAAAATCATATAGTTTTTGAGAATCAAAAAAGGCCGTATCCCCCACAGATGGGACTATAGGCCCCTGCAAGAGCGTGTAACCAACTGCCGGTGGGGATAATTGATAATTGTTATAATCGGCATCTTGCGGTTCACCGTTATAGGCAAAAGCAGTGTTGCGCAGGGAATCACAGCCCACAAGATCGTCCGAATAATTTCCGACATCAGGGTCAGACCATTGCGCCAAATACATATCGTTAAAGGTATCCGAGGAAATATTTTTCAGTTTATATTTTTTATAAATCGCCTGCCCCAATTGTGCATCCGGTTGGTTGTAAGCCCAAACCGTAACCTGAAGCTCGATCCCCATTGGGTCTGATCCATAAAGGGCGTTTGCCTTTACCGCGTCCTGATCGTTTGCAGCAAACCATACCACTTGATCGGCGTCTTTTATACCGGGATAGTCGCCGCGGCTGAGATCGGGCATGCCGTTACCATCCAATACAGGATTATAAACGCCGTTCAAATCAACATCCACATAGGGTGCGCCCTGGTCCACCGGCCATTCCTTCCAGTCCTTCTTATACTGGCTTATTATTTCATTGGCCTGATCGCTGGTAACCAAGGATTTATCGATACCATAAAACTCGGCAGCGTCCTGCAAAACAGTCGTAGGCGTTAAAGATGCCCAATCCCGCCGGATGCGATAAATACGGTCCAACAGGGCCTGCGTCCCTATCCGGTAAGTCTGACCGCCCACTTGTATCTTACCGTTTATCTTTGCGCCCCACACAA
>CAYWBI010000277.1:0-3933 GCA_964456445.1 uncultured Calditrichaceae bacterium | reverse complement strand
GCCCTTAAAAACGGGAGGTCCTTTTAGGAAATATCAAAATAAGGTATAGAAATGCGGGCGCTAAAAGTCTTCAAACGGACAGCACAGTAAGCCGGCATTTTCCATGAGGCTTCGCGATTTCTGCTTCGCCCCAACACAGATATCACGGCGAACCTTCAGGCATCCGGTGATTTGCCAAGATGAAAGTTCTACAAACGTTCGGACATCTTATATAAAGTTTGTTAAATATCGAGAATCATGAATGATCTTAAGCGATTCATTCGCGAGCTAAATGAAGCATGGCAAGACCATCGTTATGATGATCTCTATGGGTATTTCCATGAGAATGTCGCGATGCTTCCACCTGGTTCGACACAGCCAATTGTAGGAAATGAGCCGATGATACAAAGCTATCGGCAGTTTGTGTCTATGGCAAGGATACACGCGTTCCGCATTTCGGATATAGAGCTTTATAATTTTGGGGCAACCACTGTGTGTCATATGCAGTTCGACGTGGATTATGAAATTGAGTCCGGTCGGTTTCAGGAAAAGGGAATGGAAATCTATGTTATCGATTCTTCGGGCAATACTCCGAGGGTTGTTTGGCGCACTCAGATTGTCCAGGGTAAAGGTGATGCCTAACAAAACAAGTTATATACGCGTTGCGCCCCAGCCCTGATCAGGTGCAGGCCATACTGCTAAGCCAATAATTTGCTCATGTTATCCGATTTTCGCTGTGCTGTCGTTGGCAAAAATCCCGACTGCTTCCCAGACCCGTCGGAAAAAGGTATTTTAATGCTTAGCTTGTCAAAACCTAAAGACGATTGTCGCGGTTCATATTATATTAACATCTAACTGAATTAAATAAATTTGGTGAAAATATGAAAAATATTACCAAAATATTCTTATTAATTATATTACTAACTTCTTGCATTCCATTTTTCACTGGTTATCCAATGACAAGATTCTATGTCAAAAATAACTCAAACAAAGTAATTCGATTTAAGTCATCAGTTTTAAAATACTCCAGTATTACAGCTCCTTATTTGGTAACCGTTCCTTTTACTATTCAACCACATGATAGTGTTCTTGCAAGATATGTTGGTGCAAAAGAAAATACAAAAACACCACAATCCTGGTTTAAGAAGTTTATAATTCAGCCTGTTGATGGGGTAAAGATAAACGATCCAAATTTACCAGAAAACTGGAAAAAGTATTTTGACAAAGACGGACCATTTTATACTTTCATAATTGCTGAAAAATAGTTGAGGAACCACTTATCTATACGATTGGAATATTTAAAATGAAAAAAACTATCATATTTGTATTGACAATTTTTATCTACGGTTGTAGTTCTTACTTTCATTTGACAAAAGATGAATTTTTACAACAGGCAGCAAATTATAAAGACAAATCTAAAGCAATCACTTCTTTTTCCACATTTACACCATATGCTACATTTTCCTTTTCATCAAGATATGACGCAAATAAAATTGAAAAACTATTATGTTGGAATGAGAAAAATGAATTGGTGTATTTATATCCGGATAAAAACACTCAACTTGAAATTACTTCAAAATCATCAAAAGAAATTGTTAAAATGTACTTTGATACAGTATTTTTTAAAGATGACAAATTGATCGGATTAAGATCAAGATTAATAACAAGCATGACTCGTAAAATTAATATTAATGATATTGAAAAAATTGAAATTTATACTGAATTTCCAAATACAGAAAAGATTTCAAATAATTAAAATTCGCTGCTAACAAAATAAGGTAGAGAAGCGTTGTACCCTTGCCATGATGAAGGGCAACCCCCATATATCAAGGCCGAGGGTTTTTTGCCTTGCGCCGGTGCCCATCCTTAACGATCGGCTGCCTGTCGGCCTTTCGCAGGCCAGGTGGTAATCCCGTTTTAAGCTCAAGCCCTTAAAAAAACCAAACTGTTTAAAATTGATTTCAGAAAATCCACAATATATTTTAGTGGTGATTTAATTACCGGCACGTGCTGACACCCGGTCCGGGAGTTTTGTTTTAGCCACGAATAGTCACCTTTTTGGGGAGCGGGAGATATAAGGAATTACGACCCGATGTGTAATGACGGCGGTTTTCAGCTTTGATCATATTTGATGACCTCGTAAAAAGTAAAACATACAAATAACTTCATATAAATATTAGAGTTACGTAGAATAAAGATTTGCAATCCGGCGCATAATATATATAACTTATCCCTATAATAAACAGGTAGATAAGGCGGAAAATGATTAAAGTAAAAGACCGCAACAATTTGTACATTCCCGGAACGGAACCGTGGCGGGCTGTCCTGAATGACAAGAAAATCAAAATGCTCAATGATTCCTGGGCAGGGGTTGTCCGCGAACATATTTTGCCAACTTTTCCGGTAAGGGAAATTAGCAAACATTTTTCAAAGGATATGGGGCGCCCTACAAAAGAGCTGGTAACAACTATCGGTGCCTGCGTATTACAACAACTGTTTGACTTCACCGATGAAGAAACCCGGGATCAGATGGCTTTTAATGAGCAATGGCATTATGCCTTAGACTCGTTCAGTCCGGAAGACCAGATTATTTCATTGAAGACGTTGTGGAATGTCAGGCATTTGTTGATAAGCGATCAGGCCGCCAATAAGCTGTTTCGTCAAGCCACCGACAAGCTTGCCCAGCCATACAATGTAGATACCCGCCTGCAACGTCTTGATTCTGTTCATATCTTTTCAAATATGGCACAGCTTGGTCGTGTCCGCTTATTAGCGCGGGCCATTAGTATATTCTTAAAGAACCTTAAACGGCATCACAGAGGTTTATACAATGACAAGTCACTAAATGATATAAAAGGGCGCTATGAAAAAGAAGAAGACGGCGCTTATTTTGGGAATGTAAAACCTTCCGGCTCACAAAAACGTATTCAGGATATAGCTTTAGATATGCACTTCCTGATAGACTTTTTTACCGCTAACCAGGCAGTAACATCAATGTACAGTTACAGGACAATGCAGCGCGTATTCAGCGGGCATTGCACAGTTGAGCACAAGGAAGTCAAAGTAAAACCGGCCAAGGAGATACCTTCAGACAGTATCCAGAACCCATCTGATTTAGACGCCACATACGACGGGCATAAAGGTCAGCGCACCGGCGCTTAGGGCGATAATCGTAAGCCAGAAGGCAGCCCGGTTGGCCAGGTCCTGCGTTTTCGATTTGCTTTCCTGGGCCTGGCGTACCAAATCGATGACCTGTGAAAGAAAAGAATCCTTACCTGTGCGTTCAACAATAATCGTTAGTGATCCCTCGCTGTTGATCGATCCGCCTATCACCTTATCATCGATTGATTTTGAAACCGGTTTTGATTCACCGGTGAGCATGGATTCATTTACGGATGACCGGCCTTCGGCAATAATGCCGTCAGCAGGGATTTTTTCACCTGGTTTTACCAAAACTCTGTCACCGTTTTGTAATTGATCGAGTTCGATGTCTTCAATCCGGCCATCAGAAAATATCTTATGTGCATCGGAGGGCATAAGCTTGGCAAGCGCTTGTAAGGCATTGGATGCTCCCATTACCGATTTCATTTCGATCCAGTGGCCTACCAGCATAATATCAATAAGCGTGGCCAGTTCCCAAAAAAACATCTTCCCGTTCAATCCAAAAACAACAGCGGAACTATAAATGTACGCCACGGATACTGCCAGGGCAATCAGGGTCATCATGCCCGGGTTTTTTGCCCTTAGCTCGGAAAAAAGACCCTTCAGAAATGGCCAGCCTCCCCAGAAAAACACAAACGACGAAAGCAGGAAGTTCACATACAACGACCCGCGGAACTGTAAAACATTGCCAAGATTTAGCAATTGTTGGATCATTGGCGAAAGCAGCAAAATTGGTAAAGTAATAATTAATGAGACATAAAAACGTTTACGGAAATCCTGTACCATATGTGC
>CAYWBI010000276.1:0-3951 GCA_964456445.1 uncultured Calditrichaceae bacterium | reverse complement strand
GTTTGGGTCCCCGATAGGAACATTCGGGGATGACAGTCTTGGAACGTTCGGGGATGACATGTTATGCGCTGCGGATCTTGTTGGTCAGGATGTTGTAAAGCGCAAGATATAAATATTTCCAGTCGGTTAAGATGGGATGTTTTTCCTTTTCCTTTAAGTAGATGCGTTCGGCCTCGATGGAGGCTTCCATATTCTGCATCAATAGCGCGACATAGGGCGGGAAACAACCAGGTTTATATTTGACGCGCATCTTTTTGATATCTTCGGGATATTCCCGGAATACACGATTACTTAAAGGCCGGGCGCCGATCAGCTTCATCTCACCTTTGGCCACATTGATCAATTGCGGCAACTCATCCAGCCAATAACGCCGTAGAAATTTGCCCCAGGCAGTAGCACGGAAATCATCTTTTATTTTACCGTTGACCGCATAGCCGTTTCGGCTGGTGATGTATTCCTGTAAATACTCGGAATAGGGGTGCATGGTACGGAATTTATAAACATAGATGGGTTTGCCTTCTTTGCCGGAACGCTTCATCTTAAACAAGGGTCCATAGGAGGGGTTCTGCTCGGTGGCGGGTCGATGATCCTTGGCCACTACAAAATAGATGGAGTCATCGATCTCTTCGAGCGCAATCACTTTAAATCCGCAAAAGTACAGTCGGCCCAGCGCTTCTGCCTTGGAAAAAACGCGGTCCTTTCCCTTACTGGCGGCAAAATAAATCTTCTGAAAAAATGGCAATTTGGGGAAGACACGTTTCCAGATGAAATCAAAAAAATACACAACGGAGGCAAGATAGAATGGATATTTTTTAAAGATGCGCTGACGGCGTTTTGTAAAGGTTTCAAAATGCCCGATAAATAAACCGTTGTCGCGTAGTTTTTGATGCACGGTAATAAAGTAATTGTTCATCCGGCGAAAATCGTTTACCGTGTGCAGGTTCAGAAAGAAATCAAGCGAGTTTTCCGGGAACACTTCCACATTATAACTATCCGAGGATTTTAATATCTCGGCGGTCATCAGGTCCACGCTATGCAAATCGATGGTTTCTTCCAAAAAAGTGAAAATCTCCGGCATGGTACGCAGATAGACATTTTTAAGTTTCTTGCGTAAACCTACGGCCTCGACCTGCAGGGTATCGATTTTATATTTTTCGCTTAAAACGCGTTCGGATTCCGGTATGACCGGCGGTGCAAGCGGTTCGGTTATCAGATGGGCCGTAAACAGATCCAACTGGGTTTCGTCGCCTTCCTGCGGTTTTTTATACAGATAGAGAACGGTGACCACGAGATATTCAAACAGGGCAAAGAGCAGCACCGAGCCAAACAGGATCACACGCGAATATTCGAGAACACGGAAGGTGAAGACAAAAAAGGACAACACACTGATCTGGATCAGCGTGGCTTTTATAAAGAGCCAAAGGGTTTTGAGATAGTTCTTTGCCGGGGGAATCTGAAATTTGTGGACAAAGAGCCCGATGAAAATCCAGACAAAATAAAAAATCACAAAGATGGCGCGGTATTCATCGCTCAGGCTGACCGTACCGCGTTTGTAATAGTAGATCATCAGGAAGGTGCCGGTGATCAGGGCAAATTCGGTCAGGAAGAAATAAAAGGAAAAATTGGCGTCGCCCTTTTCCTTCTTATTAAAAAGATAGGGCCAGGCATAGCTGAACGACAAGGCCAGCAATTCCAGAACAAAGAACAAACCCACCGAGCCAAAGATGATAAAGCGCGAGAGCGCAAACCATTTAAAGGCGTAGAGCACAACGGACAACAGACCGATTTGCAGCAACAACGCGCGTACATAGGGCCGGATCAGCCCCAGCAAGGTATCATCGGCAACGGGTTTGAACTTGCGGCTTAAGAGCGTGGCGAAAAACCAAATCGCAAAATATACCGGTAAAAAATCATAAAAATGAGTATCTATCGCCAGTTTATTGCGCTTTGTAAAATAGAGTATGAAAAAAGAACACACTAAAAGTGTGAAATCAAGAAGAAAGCGGAAAGATACTGTTATGTTTTTATTTTTTTTTATAGGGGACATAAATATTCAAAAATCTTTTTTAATTTTAGCATTATGGTTCTTTTAACAATTCCTGGAACAGACAATCATATTTTTGGGCAACAATATCCCAGGTGTAGGCAGTGGTTAATTTTTTTTTTGCCTTGGAAACAAATTTACGCATTTGGCCCTTGTTATCAAGCGCCCATATCACTTTTTTTGCCAGATCGCTGCTGTCACCTGTTTTAAAATACAAAACTTCGTCAGCTGAAAACACAGCAGTATTTTCAGGGATATCACTACATATGATAGGAACTTCCATCGAAGCCGCTTCAAGCAACATATTTGACATGCCTTCGGTAAATGAGGGGAAAATAAAAAACAATGCATTTTTTAAATAGCCCATAACCTTCTTTTTTTCCTTTAGCAAACCAAGAAAGGAAACATCCAAAGTTGCGGCCATCTTTTTGATTTGACTTTCATACGAAGATACATGATCCATCCCACCTGCAATTAAGACGCGGCCTTTATAATCAATTTCATTTAAGGCTTCGAGCATAATATGGCAGCCCTTGATACCCATAATACGGGCCGCCGAAAAAAAGATATAATCTTTTTCAATAATATCATCCGCACTTTCTTCATTCAGATATATGCCATTGGGAATATAGTATATTTGTTTTTTTGTTTTTTTCTCAAAACGAGCGATATGTGGTTTTGAAACACTAACTACAACCGAGGCAAATTTTAAAAATAGATTTTCAAAAATCTCAAATATGTTTTTTTCAATTTTAGACCACTTGTCAGTCAGTTGAGGAATCCCACGGGCTGAACAGATAACTTTATATCGCAGACGCAAGAAGGGTACAATAAAACCACTTTCGATGTGATTTACTATTACTAGATCATAATTGCCAAAAAACAGGCAATGCAGCATGGACTTTATGTAATACGCAAAAGTATTAAGTTTTTTGTTTTTTAAACTCTTAAATACAATTTGCGTAAAACCCTTAAAACGGCCTTTATGCTTGGTATGAGATTCCATGGCATATACATAAAAATCATATTTATCCTGTAGAACATTTATAACACTTTCACCGGCCCGTGCGGCACCGCCAAAAGCAGGAAGACCTTTTAAACCAATTATAGCTATTTTTTTTTTCGGCATGTTAATCTAAATATTGGTTTGCCCAAAGATGCATTACGAGTAAATTAAACAATTTATTTCCTAAGTTTGCTTTACGCGTTTGATGCAACTCCATTAAGCGTGTGATGTAGCGATAATCGATAATGGAATCCAACTTATGGTGGTGTGAATTAAACTGATCAAAGGCAAATTCGCGTAAATCATCCCGGAACCATTTATCAATTGGTGAAGAAAAACCATGTTTATGTCTGTTTACGATATCCTGCGGAAGATAGTCCAGCGAGGCCTTTTTTAGAAAGCGTTTCATTGTGGATAAAGACATTTTCATTTTTGATGGAAGCATAGTCGAAAATTCCACAATGCGATGATCTAAAAACGGAACGCGCGCTTCAAGGGAAACTGCCATCGTCATACGATCTACCTTTGTGAGCATGTCTTCCGGTAATTTATTTTTTATATCGAGTAATTGTCTGCTGCCTAGAAAGTCGGCATCGGAACCTCGTTCCCAATGTGTTTTAAAATCACGCAAGGCAAAGGATTCATCCCAGGCAAAATCTTTTTTAAATAAATGATGTTTATCATAAGCGGTAATATGATTATGAACCAAACTTTCAAAATAGCGTTCGCCAGGCTCAAGATTCATCATATTCGTTTTTTTTAATGCAAAATCCACATAGTCCCGATAGCGAGAAGCAGGAAGACCCTTTTTTATAAAATTTAGTGAAGGGGCAATAAGACCTTTACGCAGAGCGGAAGGCACCATGTCATAATATCGGGCAAGCAGTTCGGCATAATATCT
>CAYWBI010000275.1:0-4000 GCA_964456445.1 uncultured Calditrichaceae bacterium | reverse complement strand
GTTCTTCCAGAACCAAACAGGGCTTTTTTGTTTACACAAAAAAGCTTACACCCCCTTATATCAGAATAGACAATCTCTGCGAAGTGTCCATTTGTTTGCTATTTTTAATACATTAAATTAGTGGAAGATATTCTTTATGCTGATCTTTTTTTGTAAACCGGACTATGTGGAAAGTTTTTATAAAGCCAACTTTTGAATAGGATGATGGCTGTTAATTCCAGGCTTTTTTTAAATATTAGGGATTGTTTTAATGCTAATACAAATACTGCTGTTTTTTCTTGGCCTGTTCCTCCTCTATATCGGAGCAGAATTGCTTGTTGGCGGTTCTTCGCGCATAGCCCTTATGTTACGTATATCCCCGATCATCGTCGGTCTTACCGTTGTTGCTTTTGGTACGTCTTCGCCTGAATTTCTGGTCAGTTTTATGGCCGCCTATCGTGGAAGCATTGATGTGTCGGTAGGAAATATTGTAGGAAGCAATATTGCCAATATTGCGCTGGTATTGGGGCTTTCCGCTCTTCTCCGTCCCATCATGCAGGTAAAAGATGACATCCGCAGCGAATTACATTGGATGATGGGCGCCAGTCTATTGTTTGCCGCATTTGCATACAATCTAAAAATAGACGCCTGGGAAGGGGCCATACTTTTTGCGGGTATTATTGTCTTCACCGGTCTGCTTATCCGTCAGAGTATAAAAGAGCGGAAAAACAAACTGATACCAAAGGAGCTTCCATCCGTGGCAACGGGTTATGCCCGTATCGATGGTTTAAGCAAAACGTATAAATTGTTTATTTTCTCGCTTGCCACCATGGCCGGGATTGCGGTATTGGCGTTTGGTTCAAAAGTAACAATTGACTCGGCAACAGCCATCGCGCGTACCCTTGGGATTAGCGAAGTTGTGATCGGACTGACCATGGTGGCCTTTGGCACATCGCTCCCTGAACTGGCCACGGGTATAATCAGTGTGATCAAAAAAGAAAACGAAATTCTGGTCGGGAATGTAATTGGCAGTAATATTTTTAATATTCTCGGTGTGGCCGGGCCTATTGCCATGGTTTTTCCGATACCCCTGAAAATACATGTCGTTCACTTCGACTTCCCCATTATGCTGGCTTTTAGCGGAATTTTATATCTCTACATGCTTTGGCGACCGCGTGTTGCCAGGCTCCCTGCCGGTCTGCTGCTCCTGTCATATATTTCTTATATCGTCTGGACTTTTTGGGCACAATAACCGACAATTTGCCGAAGGGGAAGATATGATATTTTTGTGAGGATTTAGCCTGTGGGGCAACTTACATTGAACGGAACTTTAACAATCGGGACGGCGTCATGCTTATCCAAAAGAAAAATAAAATACATGGTTCGGACATAACCAGTGAAAAAAATTATTTAAATCGGCGGACCTTTTTAAAAACCTCCGCGCTTGTGCTTGGCAGTACCGCTATCAATGCCTCACCGCTACGTGTCTTTGAAGAGACCGGCCGTTTGAAGTATCAAGCGCTAAAGGCTTCTAAAAATAAAAAGTATAGCACCTTAGAGAAGAAAAACTCGTGGCGGGATATAACCGGATATAACAACTTCTATGAGTTTGGCACATCGAAGGAAGACCCTGCTGAATATGCGGGCAGTTTAAAACCCCGGCCCTGGAAAGTTAAAATTGACGGATTGTGCAACAAACCCGGCGAATATGATGTGGATGACCTGATAAAGAACAACCAGCTCGAAGAACGGGTTTACCCCCTTAGATGCGTGGAAGCCTGGTCGATGGTTATTCCCTGGGTCGGGATCCCACTTCGTACTATTATCAAAAAGTGTGGGCCTACAACCAGGGCCCGCTATGTTCGTTTTGAAACACTCATGGACCCCGGTCAGATGCCTGGGCAACGTCGCGGAATACTTGATTGGCCGTATGTGGAAGGTTTACGTATGGATGAAGCTTTAAATCCTTTGACCTTGCTGAGCGTTGGTTTATATGGCCGTGTTTTGCCCAACCAAAATGGGGCGCCTATTCGTCTGGTCGTTCCCTGGAAATATGGTTTTAAAAGTATAAAATCCATTGTTCGGATCAGTTTTGTTGAAAAAGAACCGTTAAATAGTTGGCAGGCGCTTGCACCCAATGAATATGGGTTTTTTGCCAATGTAAATCCTGATGTGGACCATCCCCGCTGGAGCCAGGGGCATGAACGTCGTTTGGGCGAGTTTTTTAAACGTGAAACACTCATGTTTAACGGCTATGCCGAAGAAGTGGCGGGGATGTACGCAAACCTTGATATTAAACGCCGCTTCTGAAAAATTTTTACACTTCTGTTTCTGTGCCGCTTATGCTAAAGATATATAATTGAAATCCATGGCTGATAACGGATTCTGATGTGGAATTCGTTTTCAGCCATAATTATCTGTTAATGCATCCACGGTATCGAAAAAAAGTAAATTTTCCTTCTTCCCATTCAATAAATAGTCATAACGACAAATTTTGACAACAAAACCATGGTTTTGGTACTGTTGGCATAAATCATATCTCAACCAATATATCCGCAGACATGACCTGATCAGACGGGGAGGGTTCATTAAAATGAAAATAGAAAATTTCTTTTGTCTGATCGCCTTTCTTGTCATAAAATATGTGAGGTCTGTATCTAATTGTTTCAGCCAGATTGTTTCTAAGAGAATTGGGAGGGAGTCATGACATCTTCGTCGGCATTTTTAATTTCTATATTTTTTTTATTTACCTGTTCACCATCAACAAGTCAGGATAAATTAGTAAATATTCAAAAAGCTTTTCCCAATCTTCATTTTGAAAGACCTGTGGATTTTCAGCAACCGGATGATGGACGGAATCTCATATATGTCGTAGAGCAGGCCGGGAAAATATATGCATTTGAAAATAATAAGGATGTTATCGAAAAAAAGGTGTTCCTGGATATTAGGGACAGGGTAGATGATAGTGGAAATGAGGAAGGCCTGCTTGGCCTCGCTTTTCACCCTGACTTTAAAAACAATGGACTTTTTTTTGTAAACTATACGGCCCAAAATCCGAATCGGACTGTTGTTGCGGCCTTTAAAAATAATGAGGATGCTCAGCTAATCCCGCAGTCGGAAAAAACAATTCTCGAGATCAATCAACCCTACAGCAACCACAATGGAGGGCAATTAATGTTCGGTCCGGATGGATATTTATACATCGCCGTGGGTGATGGCGGCTCGGGGGGCGACCCACAGGGCAATGGTCAGAACAGGCACACTTTACTGGGGTCAATATTAAGGATCGATGTTGATGTCATGCAAAACGGGAACGACTATTCAATTCCAGCGGACAATCCTTTTGCTTCCAATACCGATGGGGCTCGCCCCGAGATATTTGCCTATGGTTTGCGTAACCCCTGGCGGTTTTGTTTTAATCCATACAGTGATGCTTTATGGGCGGCAGATGTCGGGCAGAATAAAATCGAAGAAATTGATATTATTCAAAATGGCGGCAATTATGGCTGGAACATTATGGAAGGAAACAATTGTTACGGTTCGCCAGGCGATTGTGAAAAACCGGGTCTGATTAAACCCATCTTTGAATATGACCATTCGGTTGGGCAGTCGATAACAGGGGGCAGATTTTACCGCCGAGCGGATAGTACCGAACTTCATAATGCATATCTTTATGGTGATTTTGTTGCAGGCAAGATATGGGCCATCTTTTATAAAAATGGGATCGTAGAAAAAAATACTTTGGTGACGGATAAAATAAGTGGCATTTCATCTTTTGGTGAAGATGTTCATTATCAATTGTATATACTCTCTTTTGATGGAAATATCTATACATTTGTTAGGTAACAGGCTGACATTTATTTTACATAAACGGGGGGCCTGTGGGATACAGGGCCCTGTTTGCATATTTTTTACTACTTACCGGTGGATTTTTAAATAAAATTTATCCACGATCTTTTTTAACCAAACCCGGACAAGCCGGAACCAAAAAGGTGATTTTTATTTTTAGCCATGAATATAC
>CAYWBI010000274.1:0-4130 GCA_964456445.1 uncultured Calditrichaceae bacterium | reverse complement strand
GAATTAAATAAACTTCTAAATGAATCGCAAACAATTTTTCCGGGTACAAAACTACGACTTATTTACAAAACTACTGCGCCTTCAGTTTGCGAGGAGTAAGGAGTTCTGAGTATTCAATTAAAAGCGTGCCATGGTCGGTGTCAATACGTTCTTAAATGAACATTGAACATTGAAAAAAAACACCATATGCCAGAACCAAGACTTAAAAATGAATATTCAATAATGATTTAAAAGCATGCTGGGGAAGGAGCCAATCCGTTCTTAAATGAACATTGAACATTGAACATTGAACATTGAACATTAAGAAACCCGAATACCTAAAATCCATTTAAATAGCAGACCGACTTTTATCTATAATTCATTCAGGCATATCTTAGCCCAATATGTCCCGCGTATCCTGAAGCAGTTTTTTTGTTTTCTGTAAATTCGAAAAAGGGGCGGCAACCCGCTGGCACTCTTCGGACATGGTTGCTTTCCAGTTTTCTTTTATGGCCTTAATAACCGCTTCGGCCAAATTTTTACTAAAAATGTTTATATCATCGTTCTCCGGAACAAGATAACCCACTTCATCGGTCATAAAATCACGCGGCCCGCCGGAGTCCGCGCCGATGACGGGAACGCCGCAGGCCAGGCATTCGATTAAAACCATTCCGAATGGTTCCGCCTTTGACGGAAAGGTACATACATTGGCGGCGGCAAATAATTTGGCCAGCTCCAACTGCATAAACGGCCCTACAAAACAGGTGTTCCGGTTGCCAAGATTTTCATTTAAGGTTTGTAACTCAATATTGTATTCTTTTTTTTGCTTTCCGATGATCAGGGTCAGAATATCATCGCCAAATTCCGCTTCCCAAATATGCGCGGCGCGTAACACGGCATCGATTCTCTTCCACCCGACAAATTGCCCCACAAAAACAACCATATATTTGTAATCGGTGCGCACGTCATGGGACTTGGCTTCGGTCAGGGCGAGATGTTTTAATTTAAGTTCACTCAATACATCCGCAATGGTAAGTTCGGGGCGTGGCACAAAACAGGTATTATAGCCGGGATTGGCCAGGATAAAACGGCTTTTATCAAAACGGGGAAAGAGTTCCGCAAAGGTTTCCATATTGTCCCGGGAAATGGCGTAGGCAAGATTGGCATTGCCGGGCTTTTGGCAATCGTCAAAAACACCGAGAGCGGTCAGCCGTTTATGAAAAGATGACGGCCATTTACGTTTAAAGTTTTTGGCTTCCTCCGCAGACATGGATTGAAGAAGCGCATCTTCTTTTCGTTCATTGACCATCATAATCATGGCTGTGCCGTGTAAAAATATGACTATCGGCGGTACGCTGTATCCATTCGCGACACGTTTATCCATAACCTGTTTGGCGATAATGGAATTGATGCAGGTATGGTGGGCAACAAACAGGCGGATGGTTGAACCGGCTTCATAATTGTTCTCAATTTCCAGCATATACTCATATACAAGCTTTACATTGTCATCGATAAACCGCTCCACATACGCATCGCTCACACCGGCCCAGCGGTGCCCATCCGGATGGCTGTATTCGGGAACTTCGGAGTCCATTTCATAAATACGCACATCCCTGCGGTTTAAGTCGCTGTTTTTTTGCCGGGCAAAACCCGATGGAAAAACGGAATAACTGGCGACTCCATCCAATGTGTTTAATATATTATGCTGTGCTTCGTGTAAAACGCCGGAACCCGAAGTTGCCTCCAGCGGTGATTGCCAGGGATAGGAACCCAATTGAAAAATAACATATTTTCCGTTGTCCGTGGAGTGGGATTGTTGAAAGTCGGATTGGTTGCTCATATTTGCTCCGTTACATGCTTGGGTGGGTAAAACGTTGATAAAATTTGATGTGTTTTATTCTCACTAATTTTAAGTGCAAATATGTTTTCGGATATATGGTTATTTCTTTACTTTTATTGTAACTATTCGGTTAAATAATGTTTTTTTAACATTTTACCCATAACTTTGCTTTTACTGCTAATGCTTAAGTATTTAATACCGCAGAGCCGCAAAGACGCTAATTTTTTTTATGATTTTCTTTTCGGCTTTGCGTCTTAGCGGTTATTTATTAAGCGTTATTTATCTGTAGATTATCATTGATCCACTTTAGTTTTCTATACAGATAAATAGTAACCTTTTATTTTGAGGATCGTGCCCCATCCGTAAAAAACAGTAAGCCTGCATTCATAAATCAGGGCAACAAAATATAAAATTCATCTCCCTATTTGAAATATACTTCCATCTGATTTAACTTGCCATCTCCATAAACCCATCCACCCACCAATTATGAGGACCCGATGAAAAAAATAATATGTGTTGTATTATTTCTGCTGTTAGCAGCCTGTGCACCCCAAAAGAAGGAAATGACCATGATCCAAAAGAAAGTCGCGCAGTTTGCGCCAACCGAAATCAAATATGACCACAACCTGCTGGACGCCCGGCAGAAGGTCGTCCTGGATAAACTCTACAAGGCCGCCAAGCTGATCGACGGGATTTTCCTCGATCAGGTTTTTGACAAAAACCGCGCGATAAAAAAAGAACTGGAAGCCTCGACGGCCGATACCGCGGAGGATGTTTTGACCTATTTCAATATCATGGCCGGGCCCTTTGACCGCCTGGATCATGACAAACCCTTTTATGGCGGTTATACAAAACCGGCCGGGGCCAATTTTTATCCCGCCGATATGACCAAGCAGGAATTCAACGATTGGATCAAAAAGAATCCCGGGGACGAGGCGGCCTTTACCTCGGAACGCACCATGATCCGCCGGGAAAACGGAAAACTGGTCGCCATTCCCTATCCGCAATATTTTAAGCAGCCCATGGTAGAGATCGCCACGCTGTTACATGAGGCCGCCGCTTCCGCCGATAACCCGTCGCTTAAAAAATATTTAAATACTGCCGCCGACGCATTTTTGAGCAATGATTTTTTTAAGGCGGACATGGCCTGGATGGATTTGAAAGACCATGAAATTGAAGTGATCATCGGGCCTTACGAGGTGTACGAGGATGGTCTGTTTAACTACAAAGCCGCCTTCGAAACCTTTATTACCCTGCGCGATCCCGAGGCCAGCGCCAAATTAAAAGTTTTTGGCAGCTATCTTACCGATATGGAAAAGCATCTGCCCATCGATGATAAATACAAGAATTTTAACCGGGGCAGCGATTCGCCCATCGTGGTGGTGCAGGAAGTGTATGCCGCCGGCGACGCCCATGCCGGCGTCCAGACCCTGGCCTTTAATCTGCCAAATGATGAGCGGGTGCGCGAAGCCAAAGGCTCCAAAAAGGTGATGCTCAAAAATATTCACGAGGCAAAATACGAGCAGTTGTTAAAACCCATTGCCAAACTTGTGCTGGATAAAGACCTGCTGCCCTACATGACCTTCGACGGATTTTTCAGCCACACCCTGATGCACGAAATGAGCCATGGCATCGGGCCGGGCAGCCTGCTGCTTAACGGCCGCAAGACGGATGTCAAAAGGGAGTTGAGGGAAACCTATTCCACCATCGAGGAGTGCAAAGCCGATGTGCTGGGGATGTACAACAACTTTTTTATGATCGATAAAGGCGTTTTCCCGGAAAAGTTCCGCAAGGAAATCTGGGTCAGTTTTTTGGCGGGCGTCATGCGTTCGGTGCGTTTTGGCGTTAAGGAAGCCCACGGCGGGGGCAATGCCATCATCTTTAACTGGATGCATGAAAAGGGCGCCTATGTAATGGATGACAGTACAAAAATGTTGCGCGTTGACTATGACAAGGCCCCGGCCGCATTAAAATCGTTGGCCCATAAATTGTTGATGTTGCAGGCCACAGGGGACTATACGGGCACAAAGCAATTTATCGCCAAATACGCCGTGGAATCGCCCTTGTTAAAAGAAATGACCGCGCGTCTTGTTTCCCTGCCGGTGGATATCAGGCCGCTGTTTCAAATCGACCGCGAAGCGATGGACGGCAATATGCAATAATCAGATCGGTTTTTAACATAAAATAAATAGAACCCCTGTGGGATTTTACCCCTGCAACAGCATCCGGGGAAGAATGCAATTTTTAGTTTTAAAATTAAGGTTCAACAGTTAAATCTATGGGTAATTTTAGGCATTGGTAATTCACCAAG
>CAYWBI010000273.1:0-4131 GCA_964456445.1 uncultured Calditrichaceae bacterium | reverse complement strand
TACTCGGCAGCCTGGATTATATAAAAAAAGTTTTCCGTTTTCGGCTGAAGGGTTTTTTGATCCATCATCACCTGAATGGCGATTCCCCCAAGGGATTTCTACTCACCCTTTTATCACTCACCATTAGTCTGCTTACCTTTCGACGCCCGGTAATCACCTTTCATGCCGGTCCGGTACAACTTTATTTCCCAAAGCACAAAGGGCCAAAGCTTACCCCGGTCTATAAATATATTTTTACCGTGGCCAAATACATTGTTTGCAACAATGAAGCTGTAAAAAAGAATATCATGAGTTATGGTATCCATGCGGATAAGATTGTACCCATCCAGGCCTTTAGCAAACAGTACATGCAATTTAAGGAGCAAACGCTGGCCCCGGAGCTACAAGAGATATTTGATAATCACTTTCCGGCCATTGCCTGCTATGCAGCTTATCGTCCCGAGTTTTTCCTGGAAGAAATGGTGGACGCCTTTGCCCTTTATCATAAAACCCACCCCGATAGCCGCTTGATAATGCTGGGGCAAACGGGTGGCGCCGACGATATCAAGGCCAGGATGGAAGACATGGGGTTGCTGGATGCCGTTTATTTTGCCGGTGATTTGGATCATGATGAATTTCTCACCTTGTTGAGCAAGGCAACAATCTATTTGCGCACGCCATTCAAGGACGGCGTAAGTAGTTCGGTGCTGGAATCCCTTTCCTTAAACACCCCGGTAGTGGCCTGCAAAAACGGCTTGCGTCCTGAGGGGGTTATCACTTACGAAAACCAAAACATCGACGATATGGTAAAGGTATTAACCCATACCATCGATCATATCGATGAGATAAAAAAGAACTTGAACGTGCCGCCCATCCCGGATACGGTCACAACGGAAATCGGTCTTATCCAAAAAGCCTATTGGGGCAAATAAAAGGATTCTCCTCAAGGCGGATCATAGAAAACAGGAATTAAGAATTAATGCGCATACTCTATCATCACCGTACGCTGGGCGACGGGGCCGAAGGCATCCATATTCAATCAATCGTTAACAGCCTAAAGGAGCAAGGGCATGAGGTACGGGTCGTTTCGCTTGTGGGTGAAAAAACCGAATTCCGCAGTTCGCAAAAGGCACAGGAATCCAGGTGGGATAAAATAAAGAACCGCATCCCGCGACCGGTGTATGAACTGGCGGAAATCGCCTACAATCTAAAAGGCAAGGCCATGCTGATGCAGGCCATCCGTGATTTTAAACCGGATGTGATTTATGATCGTTACGCGCATTTTAGCTTTTCCGCATTGTGGGCGGCAAAAAAAACAAAACTGCCGCTGATTCTTGAAATCAATTCACCTTACTCCATCCAGAAAAGACAATGGGAAAAAGTGTATTTTCCTGCTTTATCTAAAAAGGGCGAACAGAAGATATTCGCCGCCGCTCCGCGTATCATTGTGGTGTCTTCGCCCTTAAAGCAGATTGTTGCGGACTATGGCGTTAATACGGATAAAGTGACGGTCTTGCCCAACGGCACAGACCCTGCACGCTTTGATCCGGAGCAGGACACATCGGGGCTTAAAAAAGAGCTAGGGCTGGAAGGCAAAACGGTACTGGGTTTTGTGGGTATCCTGCGTTCCTGGCATAATATCGATAAGCTGATCAATATTCTGGAAGAAATTGATTTAAAAAAGAAAAACGCGGTGATGCTCTTTTTGGGCGACGGACCCAGTTATGATGAACTGCTGGCTTATAACAAGTCACAGGGCAATGAAGAAACCATCCGTTTTTTAGGTCGCATTCCCCATGATAAAATTCAGCGTTACATTGCTATGTTCGACGTGGCCATCAGTCCCCACGCCACGCCCTATTCATCGCCGATGAAAATTTTAGAATACATGGCCATGGAAAAAGCGGTATTGGCCCCCGACATGCCCAATATCAGGGATATGATCAGCGATGGTGAGAACGGCGTGCTTTTTACGGCAGATGAGGCGGCGGCTTTAAAGAAAGATTTGCTGCGTTTGATCGAAGATGCTGAACTACGTCAACGTTTGGGAAAGCAGGCACGCAAAGATGTGTTGGAAAAATTCACCTGGGCCAATAACGCAAGGATCACGGTGGAAACTGCACAGGATTTAATCAATAACTTCAGTGGGGAAAAATAAATATGTGCGGAATAACCGGTTATTTTGACCCGGAACTTTCACGGGCTCGGCTTACCCAAACCATCCATAAGATGACAGATGTAATCGATTACAGGGGACCTGATGCTGATGGTTTTTATGTGGAGAACGGTCTGGCCCTTGGCCATAGGCGGTTGAGCATCATCGATCTTTCCACCGGTGCGCAGCCCATGAGCAACCGGAAGGAAAGTGTGTGGATTGTGTTTAATGGCGAAATTTATAACTTCCCCGAGATACGTGCCGAATTTGAAAAGGAAAATTATCCCTTCCAGACCCATTCGGACACCGAAGTATTGATCGCCCTGTACGAAAAATACGGTCGTGATATGCTGCCCAAAATCAACGGTATGTTTGCCTTTGCGATTTGGGATGTGCAAATGAAAAAGTTGTTTCTGGCCCGGGACCGGATGGGTAAAAAACCATTGTTTTATTATTGGGATGATAAGCGACTTATTTTCGGCTCCGAAATGAAATCCATTCTTGCTGCAGATGTTGTGGAAAGGAGTATATCGCCGCAGGCTTTGGATATGTTTTTCAGTTTTGGTTTTGTTCCTGCACCATACACCATGCTTAAGGATATTCATAAAATTCCTGCGGGATACTTTATGGAATTTTCTGCAAAAAAACGTAATCTCAAACAATATTGGGATGTTTCGTTTGATGCGCTTCCTTTTGATACGCCGCGTGCACGATTGGAAGATGAACTCGAAGAACTTTTGTATAAAGCTGTTGATCGTCGTCTGATCAGCGATGTACCGCTCGGTGCCTTTTTAAGTGGTGGAGTGGATTCCAGCTCTGTTGTGGGCCTGATGTCGAAGATCAATAAAATTCCGGTAAAATCCTTTACAATCGATTTTGACGAAGGCGAATATTCCGAAGCAAAAGATGCCCGCATCGTTGCCGAACATTTTAAAACCATTCACCACGAAATGACAGTAAACCCATCGTCATTTGAAATTCTGCAGGAGGCCGTTTGGCACTTTGATGAGCCATTTGGTGATTCGTCTGCCATTCCCACTTATTATGTTTCTAAAATGGCCCGGGAACACGTCACGGTTATTTTATCAGGGGATGGAGGTGACGAGTTGTTTGCCGGTTATAGCCGTTACATGCGCATGGATCAGCTAAAGGGGTTTGAGCGGTTGCCGCGATGGCTGAGAAGTTACTTTCTGGCACCCTTCGCCGACATGCTGCCCTTGAATTTTCCGGCCCGCAACCGCCTTATGGCCATCGCACATCAAAACGAAAGTGATTTTGGCCTGGGAATTTATCCCTTTATAAAACACTTGATTTTTGCAGGGGATCTAAAAAAGGAAATCCAAAAAACACCACTTTGTCTTGATGCATTTCCGCATATCAAACCTTTAGAAGGTATGCATCCCTTGAGCCGCAAACAGTATTTAGATATAAAGTTGTATTTGCCCGATGATATCCTTGTAAAGGTGGATAAAATGAGCATGGCCAATTCCCTGGAGACACGCGCTCCCTTGCTGGATTATACCCTTGCGGAATTTGCTGCCAAGCTTCCCCCGGAGTGGTTAGTGGAAAACGGCCAGGGCAAGGCCTTCCTAAAAAAAGTGACCGGCCGATTTTTGCCTGATCATGTTTTCAATAAGGCTAAACACGGTTTCAGTATCCCCAAGAAAACGTGGTTTAAGGCCGATCTTAAAGCATTTTCCCGAGAAATATTGTTGAGTGAGCGTGCCCGTCAAAGGGGCATACTAAACAGTGCACTGGTTGAAAAAATTTTGAATTTGCACCAAAGTGGTGAACGGGATTACAGTAAATGGATTTGGTGCCTGCTTAATTTGGAACTTTGGCACAAAACTTTTGTGGATGCCGATACACGTCGTGTTTAAGTGTATACTATTTTCTCACTAAGTAGTTCTCTTCCCTGCTGATTAAAAATAAATTTAGGGTGATAGACTGAAATCGGTGCGTTGTAACAAATATCTGGAACTTCTTGTAAATATGGC
>CAYWBI010000272.1:0-4170 GCA_964456445.1 uncultured Calditrichaceae bacterium | reverse complement strand
AAAAACCTAATCTACAAGGCTTCAATTCATCCTCTGGTCAAATGACACTATTTTATATAAACCAATTTGCGCCTTTGAACATAGTTGCCCGCTTTCACCTGGTAAAAGTAGATCCCGCTTGCCAGATTATAATCCCCCGCTCTGAAAATAATTTTATATCTGTGCGCCGATTGCTTTTTATCCACCAACGTGGCGACTTTCCGCCCCAAAGTATTATAGACGCTCAGATTTACTTTTGCATCGTTGGGCAATCCATATTCTATGCTTGTTTCGGGATTGAACGGATTTGGATAATTCTGTTTCAGATAAAAGGTAATTGGCACCAGCTCATCCCCAATTGGCTGAGCTGTCAAAACAAACGGATTCTCCAGGTTTCCGATGGGCCCATCACTTTTAAATGTGAGTTTATCCTGCACATCCCGTTTTTTATCCTGATTGGGTTCATATACTTTAAATGAAATTGAATCGCCATCAACGGTATTTGAATAGACGACAATAAACCCAATATACTTATCCAGTTCAGGAAGATATTTAACACGCGTTAACCCCCGACATTTATAACCGGAAAATGCGGCCAAAACAATTGTACTGTCCGTCATTTCCCGCTGATCAAATTCCAATACGGCAGTTATGCTCATGCTGTATTCATAACCATTCAAATCGAGGTTCCACTCGGGTATCTCAGGAAACGGGGCGGCCGTTTTGCCTAAAACCGGATATTGTAGATTGGCGCCCTCCCCGGATTTCAATATGTACCCCTGCCCCGGGAGCAGTTTTTTTAAACTGCCTTCCCAACTCTGGGTAGATGGCAAATAATCGGCAAAGCCGGTCTGTCCCTTTATTTTATCGCCGGCCGAGGCGGACATCCCGGCAAAGGTTTCATTTACTTCAATTATTTTTTGGTTGAGTTGGGCAATCCAGTTCCAACCGGGTTTCAGCGATAAGTTGGCCAATTTATATCCGATCGGTGTGCCAAGAACCTGTAATGTATCGGCCCCGGCCATTTTGATCCGATAACTCTGGCCGGTTTTAAGGGAATCCAGGGTGCCAAACCAGCCGTATCCTGAAGAATACTGGCTAAACCCATCCTGAGCTTTTATAATATCACCGTCTGTGGGCGAGAGGCTGCTTAAAACGCTGTTCACTTTCATTGACGGCGGTAAAACATTTAATGAAAACCAAGTCCAGCCCTGATTCAACTCAATAACCTGAACATTGGCGTCGGGCTCAATAATCAGCGGCGTATTGATCGTTCCGCCTGAGCTATTGCTTTCAAAAGTAAGTCCACTACCCATCCAGGCATATTCCCTGCCTTGAGAAGCATCCCAAAGCCGAAAAGTCAGAACCTCTCCGCCGGGCTGGTTGCTATAAATCGTGAGAAAAGCCAAATACTTATCTACGGCGGGAACGTGTTCAACTTTGGCAATCCCCCGTAGTTCATCGCCAACATATACACTTACAATATCGTAGATATCATCAGAGACTAAGCTTTCAAAAACCAACTGGGCGGTGATATTGGCGCTGTAAGAGAAAGCAGATGGCGTAACCTTCCAGTTTGGCGGTTCATGTAACACCGTAAGGGAAACGATTAAATGCTCTTCGCCATGACTGGTAGAAACCACAACGGTGTCCCGATAATCGCCCACATTGAGCTGAGTGTTTACTTTAAATGTTACATCGCGTTCACCCGCTGGTGTGATCGTACCGGTCAAAACATTGGGCGTCAGCCATGCAGGGTGGGAAATAATGGCAAACGGTTCGTCCTGACCGCCGGCATTTTTCAGTGAACGTGTGAATTTATCCGTCACGTCCTGGTAAACGGTGTAATTCACATTTGGGACCGTCCAGTAAACCGGGCTTAGATTGACCCTTATGATTCGGCTGACGGGTTTGCGCAAAACGTTCCCGTTCTTATCCCGGATGCCGGAAACCGTGACAATAAGCAGACGGTCTTCATACTGACTTAGATCTTCGTTAGGAGTGATGATAAGCTTGTTTTCAAAAGCCGATGTGTTGATTTCAATTTTCACACTGTCACCGCTGGTCATTAATGATGCGCTGTTAGCGGTAAGAAAGGCGGGATCAATCTCCCCGGAAAAGGAGAAGGAAATATCTTCCCCAAGGTTCAACACACCGTCCGCCGGCTCCGGCGTTCCAAAGACAATCAGGGCACTACGATCAATAACCCCGGATGCAATTCCCGAATATTTTACGCCCTGTGTACCACAATCGCTGACAGCCCGCAATTCATACTCCCCATCCGGCAGGTGGCCTACATTCCAGTATTCCATAATAAATTTACCGGATATACTCTCTTTTGGGTACAAAAAAGCCGTGCTCCAGCCCTCGCCACGACGGCGGTATTGGAATTTAAGGTTTTTTAAATACAGATTATTTGCGTCGTATTCATTTAAAACAATTTGCATGGTATCATTATCGGATGAATTGAGCACCCAATTGTTTTCCGGTAGCAGCAGGTTAACGTTGCTGCAGGGACTTATATAATGAACCGAGAAGGTTAATGTATCGGCAATGTTTTCTTCATCACCCGGCGCATAAAATTTTATTTTCAGGTTTTCATAGTCATAGGCTATGGGCCCGCGCTCCACGGTCATGGTGGCGTTTAATTGCTGACCGGCGGGAATGGTATAAGACAGGTGATCTTCGATCACCACACCGCCCACGCGGATAATGGCGCCGTCTAAATTGCTGGCCTGGATCACGGACAGATAGTAGGTGCGTTGCTCATCGCTTTCGCTGGTATTCCCTAAATAAAGGATAAAGGGGGCCACCTCGTCGGGCTGAACATTGTACTGTACGTATTTGTTCATGGCCATGTTCACACCATCGCGCGCCTGGGTGCCTTTCTCCCAGGGATTACTGCTCACGCCTGATACAAGATTAAAAATAGGCGGCCCGTAAATCTCTTCCGACCCGTCCTCGCGCGTTCGATAACGGTATCTGACATCCACGCTAAAATTATCTCCGGGGTCATCATCGGCCAATGTATATCCATACGTTTCGGATGTTCGGATCTGCGTTTCAGTTTCCGAACCGGATTCCGTATTTACATAGCGTTTTATGCCTAACTCATAAGAACAACCAAAAAGCACCGCCCCGGCCCCCAGCCTGTCTTCATAATCAAAGGTAAACTTGCTCAAATCAGTCCAGGCCGTATCCACGGGATGGGTGGTACGCGTATTTGTTCTATAGGTGCCCGCGCTGAAGGAGAAGTTTTTGTCTAACTTGGTATCCGGATTGTCTTCGGCCTTAAGCTGGTGCTGATTAAAAACCTGGCGCTCCCAGGTGGCGGCATTCGATCGGTAATTTTTTGCTTTGGCATCGTCCCCGTTTGCGGCCGCTATTCTGGCCAGTTCCTTTAGCCGGGGAACCATTGTGTCCATGATATGGGATTCGGTGTATATAAAATCCGTACCAAAATTCGTCCGCAGGTAAACAAGGGCCGTATCGCGATCGGGGATATGATTTGTCCAGTCAAATTTAAGGATATCGGCCAGGGCAAATTCATCGTTGAAAGATGAGCCGATATAGACATCACCCTTTTCGCCGACAATTTTATCTAAATCTGAGGTGCGGAATTCCTGAGTTGATGTGAACGAGACAACTTTTGTATGGGTAGTCTGTTTATCAACCCCAAATAAAGCAGACACATCAACAATCCCATATAGGCCAAAATCCGTTGACCAGGTTGTTTCGGCCCCCAAGCCAGCGGCCCAGCCAAAGCTGGCCACGGCGCCTATTTGCAAATCAGCAAAAATTCCGGCTCCGCCCTTTACGTTCCACAAACTTTTTATGGATGTTGAATACGTCGAATCCTTCTGGAAAAAAGAAAAACTTTGATCGCCGGGCGGGTCATGCAATACCCAGAAAGCGATCTCCGGCGTTGGAACTGTATAAAACTCGGAACCACGCTGTTTGCCGCCGGTAACCACGGCCCATTGACGATACTCCACGTTTTCTTCGCCGATATGAGCGACTAAATTGAATAATTTTTGATAGGGATGGGGATCGTTGACGCCCCCATTGAGAAGGTTTGGCAGGCCTGGCCGGCAGGTATAAGTAGCCATTCCCCTCACCAATTCCAACGTAACCGGCTTGGAAGCCTTATCGGAAATATCATCATAGATGGTAACGGTCCCTTGCGAAACA
>CAYWBI010000271.1:0-4176 GCA_964456445.1 uncultured Calditrichaceae bacterium | reverse complement strand
TACCCCATCTATTGTTTGATGAAGCAATTTACAATATATTATACGACATTACAAGTATGACATGACACTGCTACTGTTGATTTTTTCAAAGAACTTAATTTCTCTAAATCTAATGGAAGGTAGAGGATATTGAGCGTCCAAAGATAGATTAATTGACCACCTTCAGAAACCAATGTCGAACATCGATCAACGATTGAAAAACTTTGATCTGCCGTGACGGTGTCGTTCGCTGTTCCAGATCAAAGGCAGCGGTACTTGTGGAAAGTGCCGATGGAGATTTTTTTTATCTTCAAAATGTCTATGGATTTGACCATTAATTTTAATAAAAACAGATTTCTTTAGAAGAAAAATAGTGTTACATTAAGCATATTTGTTTATGGTGTAAACAATATTGATTGATCCATTAATATAAAGGAGTTTGAAATGCGTAAGGAAAAAGATGCTCTCGGTCCGGTAATGGTCCCTGAGGATAAATACTTTGGCGCCCAAACACAAAGGGCATTCCAAAACTTTAAAATCGGTCAGGAATTTTTCCCAAAGGAAATGATCCGGGCCCATGCTCTTGTAAAAAAAGCCTGCGCCCGCGCCAATAAAGCGCTCGGCACGCTGGACACAAAGCTGGCCGATGTAATCGAAAAAGCTGCGGACGAAGTAATTGCCGGAAAACTTGACGATCATTTCCCGCTCGTAATTTGGCAAAGCGGCAGCGCAACCCAGTTTAACATGAATGTAAACGAAGTTATTGCCAACCGCGCCATTGAAATGCTTGGCGGGCAGATGGGAACAAAATCCCCGGTTCATCCAAATGATCATGTTAATATGGCCCAATCCACCAATGATTCAATCCCGACTTCCATGCATGTGGCCACGGTTACCGCACTTACAAAAAAACTTCTCCCCGCGGTTGAACACCTGCGTAAGGGGCTTTCTGCCAAATCCGATGAGTTTAAGGATATTGTTAAAATAGGCCGGACCCACTTGCAGGACGCCACTCCCTTGACATTAGGGCAGGAATTTTCCGGCTATGCTGCGCAATTGGAACAAGCTGAAGAAACAATCAATAATGTGTTGCCCCATTTGTATGAATTGGCCATCGGCGGGACGGCCGTAGGCACGGGTTTAAACACCAAGGTTGGCTTTGACCAAAAGGCGGTTGATGAAATACGGACGATTACCGGAGACCCATACAAGGTCACGCGCAACAAATTTGCCGGTCTGGCCGCGCATGACGCCATCGTGGAAACCTCGGGCGCATTAAAGGTGCTTGGCGCTGCCCTGATGAAAATTGCCAATGATATCCGTTGGTTGGCCGGTGGCCCACGCAGTGGCCTGGGTGAGTTGAACCTGCCGGCAAACGAACCGGGCAGTTCCATTATGCCGGGAAAAATCAACCCGACACAATCTGAAATGGTAACGATGGTGGTTTGTCAGGTCTATGGTAATGATCAAACCATTTCCATGGCAGGTTCAATGGGGAACTTTGAGCTGAATGTTTTTAAACCGCTGATGTCTTATAATATCATTCAATCCATCAATATTCTTGCCGATGCCTGTCGCTCTTTTCAGGATAATGCCATTGCGGGTGTGGAAGCCAATAAAAAGAAGATTGCCGAGCATGTTAAAAATTCCCTGATGCTGGTAACAGCCCTCAACCGTTATATCGGTTATGATAAAGCGGCCGAGATGGCACTAAAAGCCTGGCGTGAAGAGCTGACGCTTAAAGAAGCGGGTCTTGCACTCGGTTTCCTCACCGAAAAAGAATTTGAAGAATGGGTCCGGCCCGAAAATATGGTCAGTCCGAATAAATAACCGTATCTTTCAAGGCCCGTTTCAACGGGCCTTTTTTTGTTTGGCAGTTATTCTTTTTTGAACAAAAAGATCCGTCCATAGTAAGTCACTTAACTGGTTTGCACAGAGAGATGTGATTCTCATATATACTCTGCATTGGATTCGCTCTGTACAGAAATCTGTCATATAAAAAAAGGGATTGGTTCTTTGTATATTTGCTTCACTGTTCTACCAGAAACGGTTGCAGACAATTGAAAATATTAAGCCCGGCTCCAATTTTTATATAATTTCAGCAAACCTTTCTTTTATCAACAAAATTGCATTTCCCTTTTTATTACTTATATTTGCCTTGAAGTTTATTTTTTATACCAGGAAATTAAATCATGTATAGGATGACATAACAATCTTGATGTGGAGATAGTCTTTTACCTGGACTATATTTTACTACCATTGGAGAAATGTTATGGCCTTTCGTATTCTTGTTACTCCCGGCATTCTTATCCTCCCGCCTTGCTGCATCAATTTATAATCTTTGTTTTTAACCAATTGGGGGATTTATGAATTGAAATTTGCATACGTCAATTTTGAAAATCAAGAAGGACAACCTACCCGTAAGGATGCGTATATTTTACTTAATTCACTTCTATAAGGAGGAAATTATGTCCAGGAAAAATGAAACGGTTAAATTACTACTGGTCTTATTTATTTTATTTGCCGGTGTGTTATCTGCCCAGACTTCCGCCCAGATGGAGCAGCTATATAGCCTCTCTGAGCAAACCCCTTCCATTCATATCCGCTGGGATAAAAAAACGGGCGTACCTGTGCGCATATCCGGCATACTCAGCGAAGTCAGTTCAAAAGATGCGCGGGAAATTGCCATGGCCTTTTTCAAGGAGAATAAGGATATTTTCGGTATCCGGTCCGCTCAGGAAGAGTTAAGTATCACAAAGGTTAAAAAGGACACCCGTGGCTGGGAGCACGTTACCATTCAACAGGTTTACAAAAAACTGCCCGTGGAAAACAAGCAGATCAAGGTCCACATGAATAAGGAGAAACAAATAGAAGTGGTAAACGGCAACTACCTGCCCAACATCGATATAAACACAACACCGGCGATTTCCGATACCCAGGCGGTAGCCGCGGCCAGGGCGGCCATTAACCCCAAAAAAGAACTCATGAAAAAACCGAAATCGGAACTGGTTGTTTATTCTTTTAATGACAAGAACTACCTAACCTGGAAGGTGTATATCTTTTCCGAAGACCCCCTGGGCGATTTCATTTATTATATCGATGCATCAAACGGGGCGGTCATTGACAGCTATAACAATTTTAAAACGATAAGGGACCGTAAAACATACGATACAAACAACAGCACCAATCTTCCCGGTACACTAAAACGTTCCGAAGGCGATGCCGCCGTCGGAGACGCCGTTCTTGACGCAGCACATGATAATGCCGGTACCGTTTATAATTATTATAAAAACACCTATGGCCGTGACAGTTTTGATAACGCAGGGGCTACTATAACTTCTACGGTACATTTTGGCAATAAGTATAACAATGCCGGCTGGACCGGTTCGCAAATGATTTATGGCGATGGCGATGGTGTTCTATTTAGCCCACTGTCGCAATCCCTGGATGTTGTTGGCCATGAGCTGACCCATGCCGTTACCGATAATGAATCCCAGCTGGTGTACCGTAACCAATCCGGTGCGTTAAATGAATCGCTCTCGGATATTTTCGGGGTACTGATGGACCCCGGTGACTGGATGGTTGGCGAAGATATTTATACCCCCGGAACGGCGGGAGACGCCCTGCGCTATATGGACGATCCGCCCAAAGGAAATCAACCGGACCATATGGATGATTTTGTTGTGACCGGGAATGACAACGGCGGTGTGCATACCAATAGTGGCATACCCAATAAAGCGGCATTTTTAATGGCCGCCGGGGGTACCCACCATACGATATCGGTCCTTGGTATGGGGCGCGCAAATATGGGCAAGGTATTTTACGAAGCCCAGATACATTGGCTTACATCAAATTCTGATTTTATGGCGGCCAGAAATGCGACACTCGATGCTGTTGCGGCAATTTTCCCCGGTGACCTGTCAAAGCATAACACGGTTCAGAATGCCTGGGCCGCGGTTGGCTTGGGCGCTACCGCCGGTCTGGCTTTGGAACTGAGCCCAAGTCCTTTGAAGGTAAGTAAGAATGGCGGAACAGAAACCTTGCATGCAAAGGTGACAATAAACGGTAGTCCGCTTGCCGGTGCAAGCGTCTCCTTTAGCAGCGCCGACGTCAGCAGGGCCACGGTTTCCAGCGCCTCTGTTATGACAAACGCCCAGGGAGACGCCTCGGTTACCGTTACCGGTCACAACAAGGGTT
>CAYWBI010000270.1:0-4227 GCA_964456445.1 uncultured Calditrichaceae bacterium | reverse complement strand
TAAATAAGGGAAAGAAAAATTGGAATAAATATTGCAATATGTAACATGACTATTATTTTCGGACAACCTAAATTCCGCAGGGATTTTAGTTTGTCCTATTATAGATGTTAATGTATATTTTAAGGTTGCCAATGTTAATTCAAACCAAAATGCCAAAAAATATGAGTATTCAGATGAGGGAAATGGGTGCAGCCGGAAAATTTTACGCTGCCAGAAAGGGTGTGCTCGAGCGGGAAGTTGCCGTATTTTTAGAAAGCGCGCCGGAAGTTCCCGATCTTAACCAGATATACGGGATTATTGTCCCGAATGGGCCTTACACCTATTGTGCCGGTGTGGCCGCACGCGCCTATCGCCCGCTATTAGACCATGACTTTGACTATGTGGTTGTGATTTCCCCAAGCCATCATGTTTATTTTGAGGAAATTTCCGTCTATAGTGGCAGCGCCTACAAGACACTTCTTGGCGAAGTGCCGGTTGCCACCGATATTGTTGCAAAACTGGCCGGTCAACATACAAAAATAATTTCTTCGCAGATAGGCCACGAAAGCGATGAACAGGGCATCGAGGTACAACTGCCCTTTTTACAACACATATTTTACGATTTCAAGCTGGTTCCGATAATCATGGGCAATCAGGATATCGAGAACATTACAGCCCTCAGCGCGGCCCTGGCTACGGTTTTCCGGAATAAAAAGGCGTTGTTTGTGGCCAGTTCAAATTTATCGTCCAACCATCCCTATGAGCGTGCGGCCATTGCCGACAAAGCGGCCATGGATACCATTGAAAAATTCGATACAAAAAAACTGATGCGTAATTTTCAGGACGACACACTGGAACTTAGCGGAGGCGGTGCGGTTATCAGCGTGCTCAACGCCTGCCGGGAACTCGGCGCCACAAAAGCACAGCCCCTGCTCTACCGTAGTTCCGGCGATATGGGCGCATCCAAAAAGCGCGTTACCGGCTATGGCTCTTTTTTGATCCACAGTTAATACAATTGCTTCTTCACAATTATGGTACACCTGCGGTCCCGTATGCGTTTGTCTTTATTGTTGACCTCCGATCAAAATTTCCAAAAATAGACAATCACCTTTAAATTCCCGGCCGCATCAATCAATAGAGCCCGGGACATACAGCAACGGCCTATCGGACGGACCGGAAATTGATCCCTGCTTAGGAACAAAAACGGCGCATTATTGAGTTCACTCTAAAAAGCCCTAAAGAGCTTAATGATGAGAGGGACAACTTCTTTTCCCCGCCATAAATGGCAGGGTTAGTCAGATGTTTTTAATAAAGTTACATACTTTGACTAACCCCATCCTTTAGGATGGGGAAAACACGACCCACCCCTAATTTGGGCTTTAGCCCCCTTTTTAGACCAGACTCATTATTTAAAAAAATAAATTTATGTGTTGCAACACGGATATTTATCATCTATATTGCATCTGTGTTTAAACACGGAAATTAAAATGAACGTACTTGCCAAACATATCAAACAGGATCATTTCGAAAGCAGCGGACAGGAGGCCATGCTCAGCCTGTTTGTCGCAACAGCCTTGCTTAGAACAGATTTCCAGGCCCTGTGCCAGGCGCATGGCCTTACCTTAAGCCAGTTCAACATTCTGCGGATTTTACGCGGCGTGGCGCCACAGGGTTACCCGCGTTGTGAGATAAGCGCCCGGATGGTGGAACCGGCGCCGGACATGACGCGGCTGATCAACCGTCTGGAAAAGACCGGGTTTGTGGAACGGAAAAGATCGTCGATCGATAAACGCCAGTCACTGGCTTTTATTACGGAGAAGGGTTTAACAATTCTGGAGGAGCTTAACCCGTTGGTTGCCGCTTTTAACCGGGCCCTTTCCGAGACCCTGGGCGAAAAGGGCACCCGGGCGCTTATTGATATTTGCACACGCATCATTACTAAAAAGTGAACCTTTATTGATACACTTATTAAATAGGAAACATACACTTACATACAGGAGAAAATTTTATGAATTTATCGCAACTGGTCAACGACCTAAACAACCAGGTACTGCAGGGAAAAGCGTTGGAAGCGTTTGAAAAATATTATGCCGATGATGTGGTTATGCAAGAGAACAACCAACCGGCCACCGTGGGCAAGGATGCCAACCGTCAACGGGAAGAAGAGTTTTTTGGGGCCATCACCCAATTCCATGGCGCCGAGGTCAAAAACGTAGCGCTTGGGGACAACCTTTCCATGGTTGAATGGTTTATGGATTATGACCACAGGGAGTATGGCCGGGTTAAATCCAATCAGGTGGCAGTGCAAACCTGGCGTGACGGACAAATTGTAAATGAACATTTTTATTACGGTACTTAAACAATCAACACAAGCGAAGGGGTTACGATGCGAAAATTATTTATCCTGCTGATCTTAGCAGGCTTGACTATGCCCTTGATGGCGGGGAACTATTCCAACGACAAGGCGCACAGCTCGGTGGGCTTTAATGTGAGCCACATGGTTATTTCTAAGGTTAACGGCGAATTTAAGGATTTTAAGATTGACCTTTCATTTGATCCGGACAACCTGCCCGCGTCGCGGGTTTCGGCAACCATTCAAATTGCCTCGGTCAACACCGATGAAAAAAAACGGGACGATCATTTGCGCAGCCCGGATTTTTTCGACGCGGCCAAATACCCGGTTATGACCTTTGTAAGCGATAACATCCAGAAAACCACGAGCGGCTATGTGGCCAATGGCACACTGACCATCCGCGGCACTAGCAAAAAGATCGGCTTGCCATTTACCGTTTCCGGGCCGGTCAAAGACCCCTGGGGCAATACCCGAATCGGTGTTAGCGCACAAACCACGATCAACCGGCACGATTTTAACGTTAAATGGAGCAAGACCATGGACGGCGGCGGACTGGTTGTGGGGAATGATGTGGAAATAAATATTTCCGCAGAATTTATCAAGGGCAAAAAATAAAACCTTTTAAAATTCAGGGCGGGCAACCGCCCTTTTTTAATCCCTCCCCTTCTTCGGCGTATCGTGTATGACTTCAAATTGACGCTGCTTTTATAAAAGCGCCTGGACTTCCCCTTCCAAAAAAATTACGTATCTTTGATAAAGAGGCTGATGCAAAAAGTATTGGCCGCCGGACAGCATGGATTTGTTTTGCCCCCACCGATGATGGCCCAGCGGTGTTTGTGTACAATCGGTCGTAGGCAAAACACACTTTGCGCGCATGTATCATTATAAAGAATTCCGCGACTATCTTGAAAATGACATATTTATGTTGTATAGTTAGGAATGCAAAGCGGGAAGTGAATCTGCTAAAACCAGCTTAGCCGCAACGTGTTCTGTTCTGAAATTCAACTGGTCCGTTCCGGTCTTTTTTGTTATGTGTGCAAGCCGTTTTTATTCGACATCGTTAATTCCGCTTCTTATATTGTAGCGTTACTTTTTTTGAAGCGCGGTAAATTTAAATAATTCAGGGGCCATTACCGATACTGATTCTCCGCAATATATGTATGTTAGAAAAAATATAAAGATACGTCATCTTAAAACAGCTAAAATAGTACGGTTATGCGGGAGCAAACGGCCCACCGGGCAGATAGGGTATCGATGTGGTCCGTGCAGACATTTGTATGTACTGCACCTGACGGAGTAGTAGCAAATCCAAAAAGAACCTGCGCTTATTTATTATGCTCCAAAGCATGTATTTTTGTATTAGATGGTATCGAGCGGGCTATTAACGCCCATGCCGCCCCTGTTCAAAACATGGGTGTAAATCATAGTCGTTTTAACATCTTTATGACCCAATAATTCCTGAACGGTGCGGATTTTCTCACGAACCTGTTGTAATAATTTTTTACCGGCCATAAACTTCCTACTGCACTTTGGTACACCATAATACAAAATAAAAAGACAATACGCGGTTTGTTTTTTTAGTTGAATGGATAACCTTTTTATTTACAGGACTTAGCCCGAACGTCGGAAAAACAAAGCGTGTTCGGATCGGGGTTTATTTTGGGCAAAAAGGTGGCCTAAGCTTTTGGCTTAAAAGAATTTAGCGCCTAAATATGCCCCATACAAAGCGCGCCCGGTGCGCGTTTTGTCTTTTTAATAAACTTATCTATCCACCTTGAAATAAAGTTATTTATGTCGTAAGGTTGGAAAACAAAGGCGAGAAATGATCTCGCTAATATAATGTTGGACTAAGCCGCTTTGCGGCAGATTTTAACTAATCCCGGTTTTATCGGGAA
>CAYWBI010000269.1:0-4261 GCA_964456445.1 uncultured Calditrichaceae bacterium | reverse complement strand
AAATAAAATCATTTAAAAGCAGATAGATTATAATTATTTAAATACGGATAGCCAACATATTCGTTTCAAACAAATATTGTAAAACAAACCAGTGTTTTCATAAAATCAAGGAGCCTGAAAAATGAGAATACAAAATATGCCTTGGGTTGCCTCACTAATGGTGATTTTATTATTTCTCTGTTGTGAGGGTATTTTTGCACAAGATGGAAAAATTCTTAATTCAATACCGACCGGATCGTGGTCCAAAGGATTTCAATTAGGGGGCTTTTATGGAGGTGAAGTGCGGGACGTTGCCGTTGCCGAAAATGGCGACGTTTACGTATGTGGCGATTTTATAATAATAAACGATGTGGTAGTCAACCATATCGCCCGCTGGGACGGGCAACACTGGTATGCCCTAACGGGGGGAATAGCTGGAGGAAATTATTTAAGGGTAAATGCCATTGCCATCGATGGCAGTGATGTATATGTAGGCGGAATGTTTGAACTGGCGGGAGACATAGAGGTAAACAATATTGCCAAATGGGACGGAGAAACCTGGTCCGCCTTGCCTGAGGGGACAGACGGAGAAATTCATTGCCTGGAAGTAAACAATGGGACCCTTTATGCCGGGGGGGATTTTAACTATGCGGACAGTATTCTTGTATCCCATGTGGCCAAATGGGATGGGCAAAGCTGGAACAAGCTCGGTAGCGGGACCAACCATGGGGTTAACAGCTTAGGCTTCAAAAACAGTATTTTATACGCGGGTGGTTCTTTTGATATTGCCGGCGGTGATACGGTAAATTATATCGCCCGGTGGGACGGCCATAACTGGAGTGGGCTGGGAACGGGGATGGACAGTGATGTGCGTTGCATTGGGTTTGATGGAGATACACTTTATGCCTGCGGAAGATTTAAACACGCGGGCGATATAGCGGCAAGCAAAATTGCAAAATGGAACGGCACGACGTGGGACAGCTTAGGAAGCGGTTTGAATTCCACCGTTAACTCGATTGCAATCCAGAATGGGACGATTTACGCAGGGGGGGATTTTTCGAAATCAGGTACGGCAAATATCAACCGGGTGGCCAAATGGGATGGACAAATTTGGTCGGAACTGGGGCAGGGGGTTAATAATTCCGTTCTTGCGCTTGCGCTGCTTGGTGACGAATTACTTGTTGGGGGCAGATTTGTCCAGGTAAACGGGAAAAGCCAGGAATATTTCGCAGGTTGGACGCAGACCGGCTGGACCGCCCTCGGAGTGGCCAAGCGTAAATCCGTTAATTCAATTGTAAAGGCCCTGGCCGTTGATGGCAAGGATATTTATCTTGGCGGGACTTTTATAATGGCCGCTGGGGATACGGTCAACCATATAGTAAAGTGGAACGGACAAAATTGGTCGGCCTTGGGCGATGGGTTGAATGGCGAGGTCAAAGCCATTGCCGTACAGGACGGGATTGTTTACGCCGGTGGCGCTTTCACGGCTTCTGGTGATACCCCGATCAACCGTATTGGTAAGTGGGACGGGAGTAACTGGTCGGCATTGGGTACAGGGGTCAATAACCAGGTTTATGCCATCGCCATACATGGGAATGATGTATATGCAGGGGGCAATTTTACAAAAGCGGGGAAAATATTTTCCAGACATATTGCACGCTGGGACGGCATCCAATGGAATGATGTGGGCGGTGATGGCAGCCTCTATGGTACGGGGGGACTGGATGGCTATTACTACAGCTATGTCAGTTCAATTGCGGTGGATAGGGACACGGTTTTTATTGCGGGCTATTTTGGGCGCGCCATTTATAAAGACAGTTATATCAAGGTAAGAAGCATTGTAAAATGGGATGGGCAAAATTGGATACCCGTGGGTAAACTGGCCCCGAACAGTAACGTTACATTGCACTCAATGATTGTTGAGAATGGTCAGGTATATGCTACAATGAGCAATCCATACAGCGGGGATTGGTCCGGGAACCGGGTTGTTCATTGGGACGGCAAGAATTGGGAATCCCTGGGTGAGCAATTTTATGATCAGAATAATTCATCCGGTGGAAAAATAAAATCAATCGTTCGTCTAAATAAAACCCTTTATGTTGGCGGAGAATTCACATCAAATGGAGAGAATCCCGCTTCCCATCTCGCCCGTTGGGACGGCAGCTCCTGGCAGGGTTTGGGTGAAGATGCCGTAAATAACGATGTTTATGCTCTGGCAACGAATGACCGGAATTTATTTGCGGGTGGATATTTTACCATTGCGGGAAATACGGTTTCTGCTTTCTTTGGGCAATACACTCCATCGGCCACCGCTTTATATGACCGGGCAGAAGCGGAAGTACAAAATTTCTCGCTAAAGCAAAACTACCCCAATCCTTTTAATCCGAAAACAATTATCCGGTACTATTTGTCCGTTCAAAGTTTAGTTGATTTGAGTATTTATAATGTGTTGGGTGAAAAAGTTGCAACCTTGATTTCCTCACGACGGGCAGCGGGACGTCACAAAGTAAGTTGGGATGCTACGGGATTTTCCAGTGGATTGTATTTCTATAAACTTGAAACACCCGCATACACGCAGGTGCGACGTATGTTGTTAATCAAATAGATATTAACGGGATGAGGGGTTCTGATGGAAAGCAGGCACATCATCCCGTTTATATTGACATCGGACGCTTGTTAATTTTTTTCAGTTTGTTTTTCCGGGACTTCTTCAACAACGGGTTCCTCGGCCAGACCGAGCTTGGGTTTTAACTCTACCAAAATCTGTTCGAGGATATCCGGGTTGTCCTTTAAAAAGCGCTTCACGTTTTCGCGTCCCTGGCCCAAACGCGTTTCTTTATAGCTAAACCAGGTTCCGGCTTTATCGACAATGACAAATTTTATCGCCTGATCCAGGATATCACCTTCGCGGGAGATACCCTTGGAATACATGATGTCGAATTCGGCTTCACGGAAGGGCGGGGCCAGTTTGTTTTTGACCACCTTGACCTTGGTGCGGTTGCCCATGGCTTCGTTGGCCTCCTTGATGGTGGCGATACGCCGGATGTCCATGCGGATCGAGGTGTAAAATTTAAGCGCCCGTCCGCCGGTGGTGGTCTCCGGGTTGCCAAACATCACGCCGATTTTTTCCCGCACCTGGTTGATAAAAACTACGGAGGTATTGGATTTGCTGACGGCGCCGGTGAGTTTACGTAGTGCCTGGGACATCAAACGCGCCTGCAAACCCATGTGCGAATCGCCCATCTCGCCTTCGATTTCTGCCCGCGGTACAAGCGCCGCCACAGAGTCGATAACGATGATGTCCAGCGCGCCGCTACGCACCAGCGTTTCTACAATCTCCAATGCCTGCTCGCCGTTATCCGGTTGACTTACCAGCAGATTGGCTGTATCCACACCTAATTTTTTGGCATAGATGGGGTCCAGCGCGTGTTCCGCATCCACAAAAGCGGCCAGGCCGCTTAGCTTTTGGGCCTCGGCGATGCAATGCAGGGCCAGGGTGGTTTTACCCGATGATTCCGGTCCGTAGATTTCCGTGATGCGTCCCCGCGGTACGCCGCCCACGCCAAGCGCCGCATCAAGTGAAATTGAACCGGTGGAGATAACATCGATGTCCACCTTTGGGCGGTCGCCAAGTTTCATAATGGCCCCCTTGCCAAACTGGCGTTCAATTTGGGTCACGGCCACATCAGCGGCTTTTACTTTTTCTTTACTTACTTCCATATCTGCTCCATTTTTGTTGGCTGTTCAAAGGGTTCATGTTGTGAATCCGCATAAAAAATGATTTCAAAATTTTAAACGCCGCTTTTTTCAGGAAATTCACCGAATAAACAGATAGGCCGCGGCTGTGCAATTGAAATCAAAATGTACAACATAAATACAAACTACGCAACGAAAAAATGCGCACGGTTGTACACCTGCTTTCTCCCGTGCATGATGGCATGTTTTGCCCGAACATAATTTATAACCGATGTAGCAGGTTACCGTATTGTACAAAATCCGATATTTGGGTTTTGCACGGCTCCCCATTTTATCCTTCTTGCTTTTGCACCCGCCCCGTCGGGGCAAACTTGCTTTGACTGGCCGGAGGAAAAACGCATGTTGTTCCCAAAGGGATGTTCCATCGGCGGCATCCGGTCCCGAGAAATAGCCCACTTACAAACATGACAACTTCCCAACGCGTTTTTCAACTGGCATAGAGTATTAAAAAACACTATTATTAGTAAAAATAAGTTACTATTCAGCTATAATTTAAGGTAAAAAGGGTTGTAATATAAACGCTTTT
>CAYWBI010000268.1:0-4300 GCA_964456445.1 uncultured Calditrichaceae bacterium | reverse complement strand
GAACACCAAGAAGGCACTGAGTGCCACAAAGGTTTTCTTTTTTTTAAAAAGCCGTCTCTCAGTGATGCTTTGTGGAAACTCCGTGCAACTCTGTGAATGGTTATTTTTTGACTTTTAAAAACTTTTTCACAGAGAACACCAAGAAGGCACTGAGTGGCACAAAGGTTTTTTTATTTTTAAAAAGCCGTCTCTCTGAGATGCTTTGCGTAAACTCCGTGCAACTCTGTGAATGGTTTTTTTTTTTTGACTTCTAAAAATTTTTTCACGGAGTAACTCAAAGAAGGCACCGAGTGGCACAAAGGTTTTTTTATTTTTAAAAAGCCGTTTCTCTGTATGGCTTTGTGTAATCTCCGTGCAGCTCTGTGAAAGGGTTCCTTTTTGACTTTTAAAACTTTTTCACTGAGCAACACAAAGAAGGCACGGAGTGGCACAAAGGTTATCTCTTTTAAAAAAGGCCGTCTCTCAGTGATGCTTTGTGGAAACTCCGTGCAACTCTGTGAATGGTTATTTTTTGACTTTTAAAAACTTTTTCACAGAGAACACCAAGAAGGCACCGAGTGCCACAAAGGTTTTCTTTTTTTTAAAAAGCCGTTTCTCTGTGCGGCTTTGTGTAAACTCCGTGCAACTCTGTGAATGGTTTTTTTTTTTGGCTTCTAAAAATTTTTTCACGGAGTAACTCAAAGAAGGCACTGAGTGGCACAAAGGTTTTCTTTTTTAAAAAAGCCGTTTCTCTGTGTGGCTTTTTTTAGGAAAAATCTATCGCACCTTGCCAAAATATAAGCCAATACCAAATCCCGCAACGCTGTTTTGAGAATTGATATTTGCATACGCCTTTAAACCAATCGCCGCTACCCTGATCGGTGTAAAAATGATTTCACCCTGTAGCGGCAGGCCAATGAATAGGACATTGCTTTTTAAGATAGCATCACTGTTGCCAGAGGAATTATCCACTTCTGAAATAAAAAAAGACATACCGGCAGAATAGGTGAATTTAATATTTTCCATACCAAACACACGGCCATATAGCAGGTTCACCCCAACCATATCCTTAAATTCTGTGTTTTCTAATGGTGAATGCAAAAGCCGGAAGGGGGAATAAGCAAAAATTTCAGCAGAATAATATTTTCCGTTCAGGGCATAAGCGAACTCCAGTCCTCCGCCAAATCCCATTTTACCGGCAAATGATACCGGACCAAGGGAAGGGGAAAACCACAAATTCTTTTGTGCTTTGTTTTTTGTGTATTCCTGGGCAAATAGTGTTGTTGATAATACTAAAACAAACACTATCTTTATCGATAGCTGCTTAAAAGTAATCATCCTGTTTTCTTTCTTTTTGTAATTATTTCAAATGCTTAAAGCCATAAATGGATATTTTAGTGGAGAGCATCGAACTCCTATCTGCTTAATAACAATAACTTCTGCCAAAGAGATAGCGTGAAATCATCTAATTAAAAACGGTTCACAATACCAAAATGTATCTTTGCTTCAGAAAAGCTGTCCCCACGTCCCAAACCAAATGCTATCCCTAAATTGCCCAATGCCGTATCAATTCGAAATCCAAGCCCATAGCCCATTGGAATCTCCTGCACTTTTTGACCATTGCCCTGCCGATAACGGTAAATGCCCCAATCATTAAACACGAACAGACGCGAATTACGCCCAAGCAAAAAACGATATTCAAGATTTACCCAGGCCGCTACACTGCCCTGAAATTGATTTTCCCGATAGCCACGTACACTTCGCGCCCCGCCAAACCAGATGTAGTCGGTCAATTGCAAACGGTTTCCTTTTACCTGGTTCGCATTTAGTTTAATGGCAGTCACCTGATTTCGAAACAACTCATGGTACCAATCAAAACGTAATTTTAATATTTCAATTGACTCTTTTTTGGCAATACTATCTTGACGAAGCAAAAAACCGGGGCCGAAATTTGTTTTCTGCGCCAGGGTATAGCTGTTGCTAAAATAGATACCTTGTCGTGGATTTAAGGGGTAGTCCCGGTCATCATATATGATACCAACCTTATAATTAAGCTGTTGGTAGCGGGCTAGGTGCAAACGGATACTGGAGAGCGAGTCGGGAAGAACAACCTGGCGACCGACTTCACCGATCGCTGAAAACACGCGACCAAAACGATAACGCCCGTGCAGGCTGCCTTTCCATTCCAGATAGGTACTGTCACGAACCGTCCGTTGTAAATTGGTGCTTAAATCGAATGGATAGCCTGCAAGCCAGGGTTCGGTATAATTAAGTTCAAAGTTTTCTGAGAGCACATCCGGTTTCTCCCAATGCACATTAAATTTCCGGCCCGTTCCAAAAAGATTGTTGAAATTAAAATTCAGCAACCCGGTAAAGTAACCGCCATCGGCATTATTTTTTTGAGGGATATAGCCCACAACACCATCAAAAGAGGTAGCATTGCCTTCCACAAGAGAGATGAGCAGCGCGTATTTACCATCATCGATTTGAGCAATCTCCGGCTGTTTCACATCCTTAAACAGCGCGGTGCGCAAAAGGTCCTTTGGTATCTCATCCATATACTTGCGCGGGAACCGTTCACCGATACGCAGGTTTAACTCTCTTAAAATGACATTTGGATGGGTTTGAACATTTCCATGCAGAATAATTTTAGAAATGCGGACGGCCTGTCCTTCATGGATATGGATTTTAATATTAATTTTAGCGGCATCATGACTACTATGGAGAGTTGGTGGCTCCACTTCTGCTTTAGCGAACATATAACCCGAGTCCGCGGCAAAAACCAACATAGTTTTAATATCGGCCTCGATACGTGGCTGTGAGAAGGCATCTCCTTTATGAATACTTATAAGCCGCTTATATCCGTCCGTGCGCATTGAATCCGCTTCGACATGAATCTCACCAAAGTAACTTTTCTTCCCGCTTGAACCCTCAATTTTTAAATCCACAAATTGCGAATCAGAGCTTATAGTTTCACGGATCGCTGAAAGAAAACCATATAAATATCCCTGAGAGTATAGATGTGCCTGGATTTTTCTCTCGTACGTGCCCTTTAATGAAGGGCTATAAAAAGCGCCGGGACTTATACCGAGGTCATCCAGCCAGCTTAACCGGATAGCGTTCATCAACCGCGCATCAACCTCCAAAGATTGAATTCGATAATCCCGACCAAAAGCGGACTGCACAAGAATCAATCCGCTCAAAAAGGTCAAAAGAATATATTTTCTCATGTGTCCTTTTTTTTAACAGGCATCAATGGTGTTTGTAAAAAGCAGCAATACATTGTTTCTTAAGGTCCAAAGCCTTTGAAATAAGCATAAACATATAACCTTAGTAAAACCAGGGGTCCAGGGGCAATAATTGAAACAGACGCCATAGTTATGATCACAAACTTTTTAACGCCCCCCGGGCTATGGCCGCAGCGGGCGACTTGGCATTATGTTCCAATATATGCTTATAGATACTAACGGCTTCATCTTTTTGCCCGGCTTGGATAAAGTTTTTGGCCATCTTTAAACGGGCAGGGAAAAAGTTGTCATTTTTATCGAGTGCCTTTTTATACCAGATATTTGCATTTTTGAAATCTTTTTTCAACCGCATCAAATCACCCATCGCCACAAGTGAAGCAATATCATCCTGCCGGAGCTGCATTAACTGCCTAACCGCCTGCTCTGCTTTTGGAATGTTCTCATTTTCCAGAAAATACCGGGATACGCGCTGAACAATTTCCGCATCATCGCCGCCATGCTGAAAGGCAGCATTAAAGTGATTTTCCGCCTGGACCGTTTCCTTGTTTTTTACCGCATATAAGGCTAAAAGTAAATGGCCGTGGGCGGGATTATGTTCCATAAGGTTATTGGCAATATCTAATGCTTTTTGCTTATCACCACCGGCAACCGATGGTGAAAACAGATAAAACATAAACAATCCTTTTTGGGCCTCCAGTGCATCGGGGTTTAGCTCAAGTGCTTTTAAAAAAGCCCTTTTCACTTTTGGCAATAACATGGCGCCTTTTACAGGTCCGGATTGCTGTGCTTTTAACCCATAAGCCTGGCCAAGAATTTCATAATAATGCACTGCGGTTTTATCCTCATCAACAGCTTTTTGCAAATAACCGATTGCCAGGTCATATTGATCTTGCTTAAAAGCAATTAGGCCTAAAAAATACAATGCCTGGGAACCGCTTATATTTGTTACCAGTGACTTTGCCTCCTGCAGTTTGCCGGCATTAATTAACTTTTCTACTTCCGCTATATCTGACATTACTCCTCCTATGATAAAATCTTTAGTTTTATGAAGATTTCAGTACAAAATGGGGGAA
>CAYWBI010000267.1:0-4353 GCA_964456445.1 uncultured Calditrichaceae bacterium | reverse complement strand
AAAAAGCCCTATTAGAAGGGCTGTAAAGCTGTGTAATCCGGGTTCACACTATTTATAGTTCTCAGTATTAATATGGTACTTCTTTATCATGTTTTGGATTTGTCGCCGCTCATAGCCGCTTATTTCAGCTGCATGGGTGATATTACCCTTGCTCTTTAATAAAATATTTTTTAAGAAACCATATTCGAGCCTATAGATGATATCCGCGGTTTTTTGAACTTTGGCTGCCTGCAAACTTTTTTTGGTGGTTGGAAGGATTTCTGATTTTTCTTTTAGTTCGTCCGGTAGCAGGTCCGCTGTGATAGCAGCATTTGTGGCAAATATGATGGCTTGCTGGATAATGTTTTCCAGTTCCCGTACATTGCCCGGCCAGGTGTAAGATCGAAGGATTTGCATCGCTTCATCAGAAATGCTGATATGACCCTTTTTATGAATGTTGAGTGCTGCATGTTTTTCGATCAGATGTTTGGCCAAAAAAGGGATATCACCCGCCCGTTCCCGCAGTGGCGGGATATGTAAATAAATCACTTTAAGACGGTAGTACAAATCCTGGCGGAATTTTCCCATTTCAACTTCATCCTGTAAATGACGGTTGGTGGCCGCTACAATTCGTGCATGAGTCTGGATGAAACTTGTACCGCCCACCCTGGTGAAACGTTGATTTTCCAGCACATGTAACAGTTTTACCTGAAGCTCAAGGGGCAATTCGCCTATTTCATCCAAAAACAGTGTGCCATTATCAGCCAGTTCAAATTTGCCTTTCTTGCTTTGAACTGCCCCGGTAAAGGCACCTTTTTCATGACCGAACAATTCGCTTTCCAACAGGTTTGCCGGTATTGCCCCACAATTGATTTCGATAAAAGGCTGATCGGCCCTCGGGCTCATGTAATGAATGGAAGCTGCCACCAGTTGCTTGCCGGTACCGGATTCACCTTCTACGAGGACAGTTGCCGGTGAAGCCGCCACTTGCCGGATCGTTTCGATCAATTTCTGCATTTGCGAATCCACGGTAATGATTTCCCTGAACCCCTCGTATCTTTTTAGCCGCGTTTTGAGATGTTTGTTTTCAGACAGAAGATTGGCAAATTGCAAAGCGCGCTGGATCAGATGTTCCAGCTCGGTTAAATTGACCGGTTTAAGTACATAATCATACGCCCCGGCCTTCATGGCAGACACGGCGTTTTCAATTGTGCCATGTGCGGTAATAAGGATTACCGGAGTCTGTGTATAATTCTTTTGCACAAAGTCAAGCAGGGCCATGCCACCCATACCTGGCATTTTCAAATCCGTCAGCAACAGATGGACCGTCTCGTTTTTTAGATACTCCATTGCAGAGTAACCATCGGCAGCCAACAGGATGCGGTACTTACTCTTCAAATTAATTTTTAAAACTTTACGGATTCGTTCTTCGTCATCGGCAATTAAAATAGTATATACTTCTGGTTGCATGAGACTTCCTGCAGATAAATTAATGTGATTTTATATAAAGGTTAAAAACAGTTCTTCCGGGACGGGAAGTAAAATCAATTTTTCCCGCGAGGGCCGAAATAATTTGATGTACTATTGCCAGCCCCAAACCTGTTCCTTCGGGCTTAGTGGTAAAAAACGGATTATAAACAGACTCACTGTCGGGCTCGGATATCCCAACCCCGTTATCTGAAATAGTAAATTTAAAATATTTTCCGCTGTTGGAAAAAGTGCAACAAATCTGACCATGTTCACAGATAAATGATTCATCAATGAGTACCCGTTCCCGGATGGCTGCCCAGGCATTTAGGCCCAGGTTAAGCAATGCCTGGAAAAGCAAATCCGGGTCCGAAGATATAAATTTATCGACAGCGGATATACGATAGCAGATTTCGATTTCTTTTTCAACCGTATTTTGCAGGTGAAGCACAAGACGCTGAAGGAGTTCGTCCACATCAATACGGACCGTTTGTGGTGGTTTTGTCTTTGAAAGATTTAAAAAATCATTCAATATACGATTTAAACGGTTGGCTTCATCTACAATAAAGCCCAGTAATTCCGCCCGGTCTTCTGTGGAAATATCTTTATTTAACAGGGTTTGGGCGGAGGTTGAAATCGTGTTGAGCGGGTTGCGTATCTCATGGGTTATACCAGCAGTAAGCTGGCCCAATGCTGCCAGCTTTTCCAACCGGAAATGATCCCGGTCCCTTTGACGCATTTTTTCTATTACCTTGTTTCGGTGATAAGCCGCGGCGGTTTCATTGCCAAGAATGGTAAGAATTTCCAATTCATCCTGATGATACTCAATGCCATGTTTTTTCCTGGAAAGCAAAATAATGCCGAGCAAATCATCCTCAAAAATAATCGGAACAAACAAACGGGCATGGACCGTTTCAAAAAAATCATGATTTGCTTTATCAAACATAGAGTGAGGCAACTCGTAAAATTCGATGGTTTCCTTTGTCTGTTTTAACCGGTGAATCAAAAAGCTGTCCAACGGGATTTCCGGTACTTCCTCATTGGATGAAATATCCCTGTATCCTTCGTCTTCATCGGGTATTGAAAAAATATAAACGGCCTCCGCTTTAAAATTACTCAGTATGAATTCGCTGACAATACGATAAAAATCTTTCTCTAAAAAATAACTTTGCAATTCCCTGAATAATTTTAAAATGCTTTTTCTGTAATTATGTGTATCCTTGTTCAGCCAGCGATCAAATAATTTTCGGATACGTTCTTCAAAGGGCAAAATGAGTATAACCAGGGATACAACTACAAAGACGTCAAATACTGAAGAATCCATGCCTAAAAAAGATTCCAAACTGGCGCTTAAAACACGGATAATCAAAAAATAGCTGGCCAAAATAAATGCTGAGATGGTAAAATAGGTCGTTCCATCACTAAAAAGCTTTGCCGGTTTAAACAGATGGAATTGTACCAGCGCTACAAAAAAGAATATGGCCACAAAAAATGTAAGTATCGTGGATAAGAAATAGAGATAAATAGGCGCCTGAAGATTTGCCTTTAAAATCAGGATGGTAATAAAAGTGAAAAATATTAGGATCATCCCGGTTACAAAAAAACGGGTTTGGTTTTTTTGGCGAACGGTTTTCAGATGTTTCAATTTACCGATCAGTACGGCGCTGGCCCAGATAATATAGGATAAACCTATGGTCAGCAAAATAAGAAACGATGGTGTTGGATTGTACCTGAACTTATAAAAATACGTTTTTGGTGTATCCCTTAAAAAAACCAGGGCTATCTGAAAATTTGGGAATGAAAAACTCAGGGCCAATACCGGCAGCGCAAAAACAATAATATAGAATAGTGGTTTGGGTGATGTCTTTAAGGGTCGTGGAAAAAGATAGGCAATGGATACATAAAACGCTGGTGCCAGAAAAAGCACCCGGTATAAAATCTGTGCTGCAAACAGGGCCATTTTTTCTTCGGCACTGTTTAGAATGATGACTTCCGATATGTTCCACAATGCAAAGCTAAAAATAAACCCGGCAAACCAGCGGTTTAAGGCCGCCTTTGGCCTTTCCATCAAAACGACAAGCGCAACGCTAAAATTTACAATAAGCGATAAAAGTGCCGGTAGCGTATAAATATTCATACAGTGGATTTTCCCCCATCAAACACAGATAATTTAACAAGATATACAATTGCCCTTAAAAACGAAACTTATTTGTAGGCATATTTTGCTTGCCGAACCCTGATTGATAATGTTTATTGCCCTGAAAATACAGAATACATATTTTTAAAATCAAAAAAATCATCGTTTATACAAATGCCCTCCATGCTTTACAATTGTTAATTTGTAAATTCATTTCATCTGCCTCTTGAATAAATCCAAATTGTGCTTTATTATAGGTGTACTAAAGTACACAATAAGAAGGCATCCATGTCCTTTGTTCATTTGCATGTCCACAGTTATTACAGCCTGCTTGACGGGGCCGCATCGCCCGAAGAGCTGATTATCGCCGCCAAGGGCCACGGGATGAAGGCCCTGGCACTCACCGATCACAATGCCCTGTATGGCGCGGTGGAATTTTATCGTCTCGCGCTGGAATACAACATAAAACCGATTATCGGCGCTGAGCTGGATGTGGACGGCGCCCGGCTTGTTCTACTGGTAAAAAATAGCGCGGGATACCGCAACCTCTGCCGTGCAATCAGTCGGGGACACCTGCAAGGCGGGCATTTGAAATTTGTTCTCGGCATCGAAACCCTGGCCAAGCACAAAGAAGGGCTGGTGATATTGTCCGCCGGGCATCAAGGTACCCTGAACGGGCTGCTGCAAAAACGCGATCTGTTCGGGGCTATCCGTTACATACGCCGCATGAAGAATATCTTTAAAGAAAATTTTTATATTGAGCTGCAACA
>CAYWBI010000266.1:0-4387 GCA_964456445.1 uncultured Calditrichaceae bacterium | reverse complement strand
CGAAGGCCAAGCAATAAATAACTGGTAATTATGCCAACGGTCAACAGGAAGAAAAAAACACTCATGCCAAAATCTTTACGCTCAATGATGTCCCGAACAAATCTAAGACCAAAAATGTATGAACGGTAAACGCTGTTTGTCTCCGAAATTTTATACGTTTGCCCTGCTTTAAGGTTTTTAATGATTTTCCGCGCGCCGGATGGAAAAATTATTTTGGCATCCATCCGTTTTTCTTTTCCGCTGCCATAGAAGATGGCCGTTGACCTGGATGACAGATAGCCACAGTTCACCTGCACTGTGCGCAGGCCAAGCAGCGTTTGAACCGAATCCGCATCACGGTAAAAGTAAACCTTTGAACCGATCGCATCCCGGTTGGAGTTTATACCTTGTAATAAAATTTTTATAAAATGTTTGCTGTTGGAAGGATTTAAAAACAACTGACTGTTTTTGTTTTTATTGGAAACCACCAAATCCAAATCACCATCGTTATCGAGGTCTGCAACAGCGGCCCCGGTGCTATAGGCCGATTCCTGATCCGAATCAAAATCCGGTAAAAATTGGCCGTGGCCATTATTCAGGTACAGATAATTTTTCGCTGTTGTCGTGATAAAACAATCAATCCAGCCATCTTGATTAAAATCGGCGGCAACGATGCCGAAAACCCTCCCGGAAAGGCGGGCAAAAGGCAGCACGGTATCCTCTGAAAAACTTAGAGTTGCTGTATTTGTATTTTTATAGTAATAGACGCGTCCATTGTTGCCACCTACCATAATATCCAAATCACCATCATTGTCGAAGTCCGCAAAGGAGCTGCTGTTGGTTGATAAAGAATCTGTCAGGGTCGGCAATGGGAGGAACAAGCGATCAAAATTACCATCACCATTGTTTATCAATAATACGTCGGGCGTAAACCAATTACTCACATACAAATCGGTATCACCGTCATTGTCCAGGTCACCCGCGGTAGCGCCCTGGCTCGTGGCAGGAGCAATATATTGATTGCTCCAGGGCCGTTCGTTAAAGTGTCCGTTCCGGTCATTGATAAACAGACGGTTCGATTGATGTTCATCGGTAATATACAAATCCAGATAGCCGTCATTGTTTGCATCCAGCCACACCCCGCTGTTGGCGTCGATGATACCCAGCGCATGCAGGTTGCCGGTGGTGTTTTTAAAATGCACCGCGCCAATATTCTTGAAAAGACGGAAGGATTTACCCCAGCCAGCAAGAAACATATCACTAATACCATCATTATCATAATCTGCAAAAGAGACGCCAAGCTCAAGATTGGTATTGCCGTGGCTCATCAAATTTCCCCCAGTACCGGAAAGAATGGTGCGGTCCACGAAGGGTATCAAACCGCCATTGTTTATCAGCATGCGGTTTAGGGTGCGGAAACAAACCAGATAAATGTCGGGATATCCGTCGTTGTTAATATCCCGGAATGCGGCGCCATACGCATCTTCAATATCCGGGATCATGCCGTTAATATTATTGGCGCCAAGCATTTTAAAGGGCGTGTTGTTTTCCGGGAGGGCAAACAAAAGACCGGTAAACAATAAAAGTGTTAATAAACCATTCTTCATGATGTTCCAGCGTTAACAGTTGTTAATAAAATTTACAGAAATATTTTTAATAGTCAATTTCAACGTTGCAGAAATAAAATCGGTTTGAACAAAATATATTATTGCATGCGGCTATTTACCAGAAGCCCAAACTTTTCTAAATTCCCTGACAAATTTTATACTTTTCGTACAAATAAACCGACCGGGGTGAATGTGTTAAAAAAACCTTTTTTATTAATCCTGCTGGCATCACTTACCAGGCTGTATGCCGGCGGCCTATCCCTTTCAGATACGCTTGTAAATTTTAATGACGTCTTTGTGGGCTCTGCCGCCCAGGCAACTATAACCCCCATCAATAATGGTGCAACGACCGTCGAAGTTCGCTACACCAATCCTGTTGAAGATAGCTTTGCTGTGCATGCCCCGGGCAATAAAATTGCCCCCGGTGCCAGTCTGGAAATTTCGCTAACTTTTACGCCAAAACAAAATATTGCCTACACCGACTTTTTGTTCCTGCGTCTATCGGCCGGGCTGGAAAACCTGAAATGCAAAATGCTCGGCAACGGACGGCTGCCCAATAGTTATTATGCGGATTCCTTTAATAAATGGGGCGCGGTTTTAAAATCGGCCCTGCACAATATAATAAAGGGACACACAGAACATGACTATGGTGAACTCTGGGATATCCTTTCCGATACGGATGAAGACCCCAATAATCCGAATAATGTAATCTTGCTTTATACAGGTTGGTCATCGCCTAAAAGCAATCATGGCGGTGGCGTGAGCAATTGGAACCGTGAACATGTCTGGGCCAAGTCACACGGTAGTTTTGGAACCAATGCTCCTGCCGGGACCGATGTGCACCATATCCGCCCCACGGATGTAACGGTAAACAGCACACGCGGTAATCTTGATTTTGACAATGGTGGAAATAAGTACACCGATGGCGACGGTGCAACCGAGTGCTACTATGACAACGATTCCTGGGAACCCCGCTCCGCCGTAAAGGGCGATGTGGCGCGCATGATGTATTATATGGCGGTGCGTTATGAAGCCGACGCCACGGGTTATGACCTTGAACTTGTTGAAAACATACCAAGCAGTGGCGGTAACTTCGCCAAACGCTCCACGCTTTATAGTTGGCACAATGCCGATCCGGTGGATGATTGGGAACGTAGCAGAAACGAAAAAATCTATACCACGTGGCAACACAACCGCAACCCCTTTATCGATTATCCCCAATTTATTGACCGTTTGCCTTCCCTCTCCGGTAAAGAGCTAAGCTATGGCAATCCATCGCTGGTAATGCCCGCGGATAGCATAATCATGGCTTTGACCTCCCCCGGGAACAGCCAAAGCTTTACTCTCAATCTGGCCAATACCGGCGGTGATGTTTTAAACATCCGGTCGATGCAGGTTTTTGACAACCATTTTTCACTCTCGAAACATAGCCTGAGCATTCCAGCGGAATCGGATGCAGCCGTTACCCTGAGCTTTTCCGGTGACAATGCCGAGGGGTTTACAGCACCAATCTGCAAATCGATTCCGATGACCCCCTCCATGGCACGAATATCATTCCGTTGAAGATAACGGTTTCCACCGTTTCCGCTCTCGGGGAAGGGGCGCCACAGCCGCTTACTTTTGAACTGGGGCAAAATTATCCCAATCCTTTTAATCCGCTGGCGGTTATTCCATACACCCTGAGTAAAGCGGGCATGGTGACCATGGAAATCTTCAATGTTCACGGGGAATTGGTTCAACGGCTGACGGAATCATACCAGACGGCGGGAAGACATACGCTTGTTTTTGATGGTGGGCATCTTACATCGGGTGTTTATTATTATACGCTTCGCAACGGCCAGAACCATTCCCAAACCCGAAAAATGATTTTGCTAAGATAAGAATAGGGTTTACCATTTAGGGCTGAAGAGCTGCCTAAATGTTGATGGATGTTTTGGTTCACCAGTTTTTTGGGGCATCGTAGAAAACAAGGATAATTTATACATTTTTGCAACGGTTGGTGTATGGCGTCGTGGCTGACGATCGGAAGCCAGCACTATACATGTTTGCTTTGTGTATTGGCACAGTCAAAATGAAGCAATCAGCAGAATTTAGTGCTATGATTTAACCCAAAGACTTTTTAAACTTCTTGCTAAAACAAGAAATAAGGGTTGGTTTCCTTTGAGCACAATTTGGGCAGGTACTTTTTTGAAAAAAAAGAAAAGCGGTTATTTCCAGATTTAATATGTTTTTATTACCAAGATATTGCATAATTTTCTTAAAAAACGAATTTTCCAATCGCGACACTCTGTCGTGATTTATGTCTCAATAATTTGATAATATGTTGCCGGCCCAGAACCTTCTCTTGAACCATTTTATTTAAATGCCGCTCGGCTTTCTTCTTTTCAAAAGAAAAGTGTTGTTCATACTCTTTGCGTTTTAATTCCCCTTTTGACTTTATAAACTCATACCCGAGCAATTCTTCGTCATTAAGTTTTTCAATACCTTTATTACCGGAAACCTCCTACCGGTTTTAAAAGGAGAACGGACAAACCAGTACTTCATTCTTTAATTCCCTGCCAGATATAGTAGAAGGCTTCCGGAAGAATCGGTTTTAATCTGTTGAATCTTTCATAGGGGGCCGATAAATCAACATTGGCAAGCGCTTTTATTTTATCACTTTGGTACAGGTCTTTAGCAAAATTAAAGTCTTTTCCGTTAAGCAGTAAATGAACAATACAGAATACTTTAGAAGCGGTGATTTTTGCTTTTGCATCCTATTTGAAGAACTATCAGTTATTGCCTTATGACCGGATTTCCCG
>CAYWBI010000265.1:0-4408 GCA_964456445.1 uncultured Calditrichaceae bacterium | reverse complement strand
TCGGGAAGCATTCATGTTCATTAAAAGGCGTATTCTATTTCCACACAAAAACCAGAAATGCTTTTTTAAATAATATAAAGCGGGGTTTTGTTTTAAAATATATCATTTTTGTTTAAGTTCTGCCTTAACACAAACGGTTAAAAAACTTATGAACACACTTGGTAAAATCTATCAAACATCGCTCAGCCTGCTTACGGATTTTTATGAATTAAGCATGGCCTATGGATATTGGAAATCCGGGAAAGCCGAGCTGGAAAGCGTATTTAGTTTATATTTTCGTAACAATCCGTTTAACGGGGGTTTTACCATTGCCGCCGGATTAAGCAATGTTATTGACTATGTAAAGTCTTTCCGTTTTCGGGATGATGATCTGGAATATCTCGCCAGCCTGAAAAACCCCTCCGGAGGACAGATGTTTGAAGACGCCTTTTTAGACTATCTTCGTAAAATGGAATGCAGCTGTGATATTGACGCCATCCCCGAGGGGACGGTCGTTTTTCCCCAGGAACCACTGATTCGTGTAAAGGGTCCGATTATTCAGGCCCAGCTTTTTGAGACCCCTTTTTTAAATCTGCTTAATTTTCAATCGCTTATTGCAACAAAAGCGGCGCGGGTTTGCATTTCCACCAAAGGCGATCCCGTTTTGGAATTTGGATTGCGCCGGGCGCATGGGATTGATGGCGGGATCGCGGTGAGCCGTGCGGCCTATATTGGTGGATGTGCCGCAACATCGAATGTTCTGGCGGGCAAAATTTACGACATACCCGTACGCGGGACCCATGCGCATAGCTGGATTATGTCCTTTGACAGCGAGATGGAAGCTTTTGAAGCGTATGCCGACGCTTTTCCGGACAATTCTACTTTTCTCGTTGACACCTTTGATACCCTTGAGGGTATCCGTAAGGCCATTTCTGTTGGAAAAAAACTGCGAAAACGTGGCTATGAAATGGCGGGTATCCGTTTGGATTCCGGTGACCTGGCCTATCTGAGTATTGTGGCAAAAAAGATGCTGGAAGAAAATGGCTTTGACAAGGCCCGGATTTTTGCATCAAACGATCTTGATGAGTATATCATCCGCAGTTTAAAAGATCAGGGCGCCCAGGTGAATGTTTGGGGAGTGGGCACAAAGCTGGCAACCGCCTACGATCAACCCGCGCTTGGCGGGGTTTACAAACTGACCGCCATCAAAAAACCGGATAAAGACTGGGAATATAAATTGAAACTGTCCGAACAGGCCATAAAAATTTCGAACCCCGGGATTCACAATGTACGGCGCTTTATAAAAGATGGCGAATATATAGGTGATGCAATTTATGATGTCAAGCTTGGTTTTTCTTCCCCAAGCAGCATTATCGACCCCATGGATTATACCCGGCAGAAAAAATTCGCGGACGATACGGAACAGAAAGATTTATTGGTCCCTGTTTTTAAAAGTGGAAAATATGTTTATAGCGAGCCGTCAATCCACAACATTCGGGATTTTGCCGCAAAGGAATTGCAGGCCTTTCATCGCGGCATAAAACGCTTTGTGAACCCACATCAGTATCCGGTTGGGCTCGAAAAACAGTTGCATAATTTAAAAACGAAACTTATCCTGAAGTCACGGGGACTGAATGGAGAGAAAAAATGAACAGCGCTTTATTATTGGTTGATGTGCAAAACGACTTTATGCCCGGCGGCGCCCTGGCCGTTTCCGGCGGGGATAAAATTGTTCCCGTTCTTAACCGACTGCTGCCAAAATTTGAGCATGTGCTCGCCACCCAGGATTGGCATCCCGCCAACCATGGTAGTTTTGCCGCCAACCATCCCGGACATAAACCCGGCGAAGTTATTGAGTTGAACGGACTACAACAGATTTTGTGGCCGGTTCATTGCGTGCAAAACAGCCGGGGCGCGCGTTTCCAGCGGGATCTGAACAGCGCGGCGATAAAGCGGGTTTTCCAAAAGGGCATGGATCCGCAAACCGACAGTTATAGCGGTTTTTTTGATAACGGCCATAAAAACCCCAGCGGTTTAGCAGACTATCTAAAAGAAATGTCCGTGTCAAAAGTCTATATTGGCGGTCTGGCCACCGATTATTGTGTGATGTTCACCGCACTGGACGCCCGGGCCGAAGGCTTTGATGTTTTTCTGATACAGGACGCATGCCGCGCGGTGAATTTACAGCCAACAGATGAACAGGCCGCGCTTGTAAAAATGGAACAGGCCGGGTGTCATCTTATAGATAGTGCGTCGCCGATAAGCTGAGACCGGCATTGGGTGTGTAAACCCGCAGGCCGGGGGCGTTTTCTGCATATCTGCACTAAAAACAAACATCTTTACCATGGAGCAAGAACGTGTCTGAAGAAGAAAAATTGGTACGAACCCAAAGCGGGGAATTGGATGCTGTTTTAGGGAAAAAATTCCCGGTTTTGGATGATGGTTTTATCCGTGTAATCGATTATATGGGAACGGACGCATCGATTGTCCAGGCGGCCCGGGTTTCGTATGGGGCAGGGACAAAAAAAGTTTCGGAAGACCGCGGGCTGATCCGGTATTTAATGCGTCACCGGCACACAACCCCTTTTGAAATGTGTGATATAAAACTCCACATCCGTATCCCCATGGATGCCTGGAGGCAATGGATCCGTCATCGCACCGCTTCGGTAAACGAATACAGCACCCGTTATTCACTTGCCATCGACGCCGCGCAGGAAACCCCGGCGGAAGGATGGCGCAGACAATCCGAAGGAAATAAACAGGGCAGCAGCGGTTTTTTTCCGTTGGAAGAGGGGCAGGTGTTTACACGGCAGGAAAAAGAATTACACAGCGAAATGCGCCGCATATATAATGAACGTGTTGAAAAAGGCGTGGCCAGGGAACAGGCGCGCAAGGATTTGCCGCTTGCCACCTATACCGAGGCATATTGGAAAACGAACCTGCACAATCTGTTTCACTTTTTAGCTTTGCGCATGGATACACACGCCCAGTATGAAATACGCACCTATGCGGAAATCATTGGACATGAAATTGTAAGCAAATGGTGCCCATTGGCCTGGGAGGCCTTTTTGGATTATCGTTACCATGCTGCCGGCTTAACGGCAATCGAAATTGATGTTATAAAATTAATAAACAGCAATAAGCCACAGGCAGCCATCGAATATATGCAGCAAAAAGAATTATTGAAATACCGTGACGGTAAATTACTTCGTAACCGTGAGCGAAGTGAGCTCGAAGAAAAAATGAAACAACTTGAACTACAAATTCCCTGGCGTAAATAATCGGGTCCGCTTAAAGATAAAAACCAATAAGTGTGGCGTTGTTACATGCCACACTTATTAAAACAGATTCAGTTTTATTAATCTACCGGAACAACGTTTGTTGCCTGAAGACCTTTTTCTCCCTGAACGATTTCCATCATAACTTTTTGACCTTCGCGCAAGGATTTTCTTCCATCACCATTTATACCGCTAAAATGTACGAATACATCGTCACCATCTTCGCGTTGAATAAAGCCGAAGCCTTTTTCATCGTTGAACCATTTAACGGTTCCTTCAACTTGATCAGACATGTTACACTCTTTCTTTACTGTGCCAAAACTGGCAATTATACATAGCCGTGGCCCAAAAGCCCCGGCAGGATTTAACATTTGTTAAATGATATTAGTTAGTCAAAAGGAAAAAAGCAAATAGTTTTATTTTTGGGCCGTGTCCGCGGCGGGCATTGTGGCCCCCAATTGTTGATCCAGCAGGAACAACGCGCTTTCATTTTCCCCCACCATTTTACATTTTTGAATGATTTCCTTGGCTTCTTTTTCTTCTTCAACCTGTTCTCCCACAAACCATTGCAGGGTAACGGAGGTGGCATAATCATGCTCTTCCATTGCCAGAGCGTAGAGATTGTGGATGGAGGCGGTAACGCTTTGTTCGTGTTTTAGCTGATGTTCGAACAGATCCAGAAAGGATTTGTAATCTGCCGGGGGTTTGGGCAATGCCAGTAATACAACGTTGCCGTCCCTGCTTTGAACATATTCAAAAAGTTTTATGGCGTGTGTGCGTTCTTCCTGACTTTTTACCCGTTGGAATTGGGCCATCCCGGGTAAATCGTGTGCATCCAGCCAGGCGGACATGGCGAGATAAAAATATTCCGAATAAAACTCATCGCGGATTTGGTTGTTTAAGGCATCGAGCATTTTTTTACTGAACATGGCAACACGTCTTTCTTTTGTTTGTTTTTAAAGATGTCCAAACTTACACTATTTGCGGGGCTAATTAAAGAAAAAACTTCATTAGAATCGTGTTAAAATGTTAAATATTAAAATCACGCTCTTTTACGTTAAGGCCAAACGCCAGAACTAAAATAGATGGAATTGAAACAAGCTTGACTTTTGGCGAAATTTCTCTTGCTTCACTCGCCAAAATTTCTATTA
>CAYWBI010000264.1:0-4415 GCA_964456445.1 uncultured Calditrichaceae bacterium | reverse complement strand
ACTAGTAGCCAATCGCAGCAGCGCCTATTTGAAACAGACCAACCGCTTTGATAAAACCATCGTTTTTTGTGAGGATATCGATCACGCGGACCGGATGCGCCATGCCATCATAAATGAAAATGCCGACCTGGCAGCGGAAAATTCAAAATACGTTTTAAAGATCACCGGTGACGACCCAATCGGTAAGCAGGAATTGGACAATTTTATTGATCCCGAAGAGAAGTATCCGGTAATCGCCACTACTTCCAAATTAATGAGCACGGGCGTCGACGCCCAGACGTGCCGCGTTATTGTTCTGGATAAAAACATCAATTCGATGACCGAGTTTAAACAGATTATCGGGCGCGGGACCCGGGTGCGTGAAGATCACGGTAAAATGTTTTTTACCATAATTGATTTCCGAAATGCCACACGGCTGTTTTACGATCCGCTATTTGATGGGGATCCGGTACAGGTTTACGAACCCAAGCCGGGTGATGAAATGGTACCTCCGGACGAATCGCAAGATGAGGGGCAGGAAGCGGATATTAATGAGATAACATTGCCTGAAGCTGAAAAACCTGATATAACTATCCCAGAACCGGAAGATGAAAGCGGTGAACGGCCACGTAAATATTATGTGAGTGGCGTTTCGGTAGAAATTGTGGCGGAGCGGGTGCAATATTACGATTCGGATAAGGGACTGATTTCGGCTTCACTTAAAGATTACAGCAAGCAGAATTTGCGCAAAGCCTTTGCTTCGCTGGATGATTTTATCCTTTCCTGGAACCGGGCCGATCAAAAAGCAGCCATTCTTGCCGAGCTTGCTGAGCAGGGTGTTTTCTTAAACGAATTGCAGACGCAGGTAGGCAAAGAACTTGATCCTTTTGATTTGATTTGCCACGTGGCTTTTGATATGCCGCCGCTTTCACGAAACGAGCGGGCCAATAATGTTAAAAAGAAAAATTATTTTGCCAAATACGGCGCAACAGCCCGAAAGGTACTGGAAGCGCTGCTGGATAAATACGCCGATGAAGGTATCGCGGCAGTGGAAAATGCTTTTGAGCGATCGAAGATTATTGATTTTCTGATGATTCCGCCTTTTAATGAATTTGGAATGCCAGTGCAGCTTATCAAGGAATTTGGCGGAAAAGAAAAATATATTCAGGCTATTCGGGAACTGGAACAACAAATTTACAGCGTCGCATGAAACAAACCGTTGAAACGGTTTGGAGTTGATGGGGCATCATCGATTACCCCCGAATAAATTCGGGGGCTGAAAAACAAATATGTTATCTCCAGGTTGACTACGGGATTGAGAATAGAGGAAATTAACAACATCTGGATTTGTCCGGATGGTAACGGGTTTCATAAAAAACCGTTGAAACGGTTTCGGCTTGTGTTAGTTGCAACATACCCCCGAATGAATTCGGGGGTTTAAAAACGAACAATAATATCAACACCTGGATTTATCCGGCTGAGAGTAGAACAATTAAACCAGCCCCCAAATTTATCCGGGTGAGAGCGAAACAAACAAAAACTAACCGCTTCAGCGGTTTCAGGAGGTCGAGTGTCCATTCATTCATTGGTGAAAATATATGTACACGTGGTTTGGGGCACCTTGAACAGGGTCCGTGTAATGCAGGGCAATCAACGTGAACTCATTTACGATCATATTCTTCAGAAAATGGCAAAAGATAATATTATATCGTTAAAACTAAATGTTCAGCCGGAACACATACATATTTTACTGCAGTTGCCTGCTGATCAAAGTATTGCACAAATCGTTAAGACGATCAAGGGGGAATCGGCACACTGGATTAATGAACAAAATCTTATTCCCGGCAAATTTATCTGGCAGCGCGGGTATGGCGCCTTTTCGGTCAGTGAATCTCAATTGGCGAGTGTTAAATCATATATTGAAAACCAGGATGAACATCATAGCCGAAAATCGTTTCAACAGGAATATGAAGAATGGGCGAGAAAATACGGGGTCTGGCCAGAGTAGAAAAACCGTTGAAACGGTTTGGGTTGCATTGTCTTCGGCATACCCCTGAATAAATTCGGGGGTTAAGAATGAACAATTATCTAACACCCGGATTTATCCGGGTGAGAGCGAAACAAACAAAATAAAACCGCTTCAGCGGTTTTAGAATGTACATGTTCCAGCATACCCCATAATAAATTCGGGGGCTGGAAATCGAATTGTTAAACAAACGCCGGAATATACCCGTGCGACATCAGGGATATGGTGTTTGGGGGGAAACCGTTGAAACGGTTTCGGAATGGTGTGCATGAAACAAAGTACCCCTGAATAAATTCGGGGGTTAAGAAATGAACAATTATCTAACACCCGGATTTATCCGGGTGAGAGCGAAACAAACAAAATAAAACCGCTTCAGCGGTTTCAGAATGTACATGTTCCAGCATACCCCATAATAAATTCGGGGGTTGGAAAATAGGATGTGGAAGTAATACCCGAAGCCAATCAGCTGAACACGAAAAAAAAACACCCGATCCGGTCCGGATGGTGTAACAGAAAAAACATAACAACACCTAATGCATCCCGGGTTTGGAAAATAGCAAATGTTATCAGCACCCGAATTTATTCGGGTGTCTTCTGAGCGAAAACAAAAACCTAACCGCTTCAGCGGTTTAAAAAACAGGAATAATTTCTATGGCCCTATCGACACTTGTTAAATCCATTCAGGATATTATGCGTCAGGACGCCGGAGTGGATGGCGACGCCCAGCGTATTTCTCAACTGGTCTGGATGCTCTTCCTTAAAATATTTGATGATAAAGAACTGGAACACGAACTGGAAGATGATTTCTACGAGTCGCCCATCCCGGAACGGCTGCGCTGGCGCAACTGGGCACAGGATGAAGAAGGCTTGACCGGCGACGGGTTGCTGGATTTCATCAACAACGATCTTTTTAAATCCTTAAAAGAATTGGAAATCGGTCCGGATAGCGACCCGCGGGCGGTTTTAATCCGTGACGTGTTCACCGATTCATACAATTATATGAAATCGGGCACGCTGATCCGCCAGGTGATCAACAAACTGATTCAGCTGGATTTCAATGATTTAAAAGACCGCCATCTGTTTAATGATCTCTATGAAAAAATCCTGAAAGATTTACAGAGTGCGGGAAATTCAGGGGAATATTACACCCCACGTGCCGTAACCCAGTTTATGGCCGACATCCTTGATCCACAATTGGGCGAGACCGTGTTGGACCCGGCCTGCGGCACCGGCGGCTTTTTGGTGAGCGCGCTGGAAAATTTGCATAAGCAGGCTAAAAGCCCGCAAGACTGGCAGCAGTTAAATACATCAATTTCCGGTATCGAGAAAAAACCGCTGCCGCACCTGCTTTCCATAACCAACCTGATTTTACACAATATCGAAACACCGCAAATCAGCCGTGACAATTCCCTAAGCCGCCGCCCGCTGCGTGACTATGGCGAGGCCGACCGCGTGGACGTCATTTTGACCAATCCCCCTTTTGGCGGCACCGAAGAACCGGGCGTCGAGATTAATTTCCCGGCAGCCTTTCGCACCCGCGAAACCGCGGATCTGTTTCTACTGCTGATCATCAAACTGCTTAAAGACAAGGGCCGCGCCGCGCTGGTTCTGCCCGACGGCTTCCTGTTTGGCGAAGGCGTGAAGACGCGCATCAAAGAACACCTGCTGGAAAAATGTAACCTGCACACCATCGTGCGTCTGCCCAACGGCGTGTTCAGCCCTTATACCGGCATCAAAACCAACCTGCTCTTTTTCAGTAAGGGCCAGCCGACGAGCGACATCTGGTATTACGAGCATCCCTATCCCGCAGGCTATAAATCCTATTCCAAAACCAAACCGATGCGTATTGCCGAGTTTGAACCGGAAAAGAAATGGTGGAACAAGCGGGTGGAAAATGAGCAATCCTGGAAGGTAACCATAGACGAGATCAAAGCCCGTAATTATAATTTGGATATCAGCAATCCCAACACGATGGATGAAGACCACGGCGACCCCGATGAACTGCTGCTCAAATACAAAAGCTTGCAGCAAGAAATCGGCGCCACCCGCGACAGCCTGAAAAAGGAATTGATGGCCGCATTGGGAGGCCGTGATTAATGGAATTGCTATTTGAAAATTTTGAATTTTTAGCTGATGCGCCCAATGGGGTACAAAAACTGCGGGAATTGATTTTGCAGTTGGCCGTGCAGGGCAAATTGGCTGCTGAGTGGCGCAGAAGTCATCCCGAGCTGGTCGAGGGATCTCATTCCGCCGGCGCGTTGCTGGAGAAGATTAATTCTGAAAAGGAAAAACAAATTACCAAAGGCAAGATTAAAAAGGACAAGCCGCTGCCACCGGTTGGGGAAGATGAAAAGCCTTACACATTGCCGGATGGTTGGGAGTGGGTGAGATTAGGTGAAGTAACTAATTA
>CAYWBI010000263.1:0-4489 GCA_964456445.1 uncultured Calditrichaceae bacterium | reverse complement strand
TCTGGTTAATAGCAAGCCGTCCCGTTCAATAGTAACGGTTATGGGATCATCAATAGAAAAAAAATCAAACAGAAATTCGATCGCTTCTTTATTAGAGACACGTTGGTCCGCAATTTTAACAATGCGATCACCATCCTTGAATTGCTTTTTTAATACCGGACTTATAACTTTTGATATATAAACTTGATTTTGCTGAACGATGAATTGAAGGTGGAATTCCGGGTTTAATCCGGCTTTATGAATAGTTTGAAAAATACCCATTATGCATATCGTGAAGATAAACAGGTCTATATAAAATATATTTCTGAGGTAAGGTGAAATAATTGACATGGTATTTCACAGAGTTAGATTAATGGATTGTACGAAATTATTCAAGTGTGTGCAAACGGACCTTTTACTGATATCACTTTCAGGATTAACCCTTACGAAATGCACTCTGAAGCTCCTTGGTCCATTTCTATTGCATATTTCGGTTTTAAAAAGATACCTGATCATTGAAAATTTTCTTTTTCCTAACCAGTGCAAGATGCAGTAAACCGGTTTATATAGAGCCTGGAGTTTATACCATTTCATTCTTCTTAAATCAAGGGGCAAGATGTCTTTTTAACAAAGAGCTTATGAAAACAAATCGCTGGTATTCTGTTGTGTTTTGATCGCATAGTCATTACAAAGAAGCCTTCCGCGGCTTGCCATGCCGATGGTATGACAAGTTTTTTATAAGAATTGAACTTCACTTTTTTGCAAAAAACCGCAAAACGATTTGTCGGCTACCAAAGAGATCAGAATTCTTCAATTGTTGATAGATGTTCGATATTGGTTATGGGGTTTTTAATCACTGATTCATCAAAGGCTCGATTACCCCTGCCCTTGATCTACGAACAAGGAACACCGATTTTTGATTTTAGAACAGCGCTCAAAAGTTTCACATTTCTGTCAAAAAATGGCAGCAAATAACTTTGCAGGCGGCAGCCATGATATTTTTGTGTTGTTATTCGGATGTAACACGTCCGGCTTCGCCTGAAATTCTTTCATAAGAAATCATTATGGCATCGGCAATTTTTTGGGTTTCGTCTGTATGTGCGTCAAAATCAAAGTCATTGGGAACACTTAGAAAAACCTCATATATTTTTATGGCCAGAACGGCTTGTTGGGTTGTGTTCCCGGGAACAAAACCATCTGGGAATAATTTTGAAAATTTATTTAAAAACCGTGCGGCCGCTTTTAATGCTGAGAAGTGTTTCCGGGCATTTTGGTCGGGAAAATTAAATATCCAGCGATGGGCCTGACGGGAAATAAGTTCCTTATCCGCATCGCCAACAGAAAGGCCCGTAGCAGGAAATATACGGCAGTCATAATTTCGACAGGTTTTAGGGCGATTTTCATAGATGGAACATTTTTGATCTACCAGCATAGGACATTGCCCTTCCTGATTATAGCCTAATACCACGTTTCCTTTTGGTAAACCGGGCGCCGGGAATTTCAGTGCATCAGGTATCACGGATAGCGTTTTCGTCTCATCGGGCCCGATATGGATAAAGTATGAAGACCTGCAACAGGCAGTGCATTCTCCACAGGGCACAATGGCCCCGGTATCGGTTTTCCATGCATTTCTTGTGAGTTGCAGCCAGGAAGTAAAATCTCCCGCGGGCAGTTTGCCGTCTTTTCTTTTTTTCATTTTCATTCTTTTTCTAAGGTCGTCATAATCGGATATGTGTCCGCGCTATGCTTATAGTCTGCATGCAATCGAACGCAGTTTAATTTGGGAATCAATCATTAAATTGTTTTGTACCGGGGCGGTAGCAGAATTGACAATCCATGGTTTGTTCATAAGGTTATTGAGCATAACGGCAATTTCATAAAAGTTTAGCCCGGGGTTGCCATCCAGTTGATACAGCCCGGCTTTGTGCTTTTCGATAAGTTGTATCAAAGATTGTGATGTATCGGGCAAAAAAGAACAGGCCGGGTACCAGTGGATGCTGGCGTCGATAAAACCCATGGTATTGAATTGGCGGTCAAGATAATCAACCATCTGGTTGCCCCCGGGCCCCGGGCCGATTTGCCATCCCAGGCGGGCGATAAGAGCGTTGGGATTTATTGCCCGGATGCGCTGTTCACACTCGAGTTTATAGCGACCGTATTCATCGTCCGGTTTGGGTGGAACCTCAATCGAAAAAGGGCCATGCTGGGCTGTGGAAAAAACCGAAGCGGAGCTGGTATATAAAAAACGGATACCAAGCCCGGCACACACCCGGGCGACGTATTCCGCCCATTCCGGGCTTCCGGTGGCGACATGAAAAAACCAGTCGGGCTGGTTTTCTTTTATAAAATCATGGACAGTGCCGGGGTTATCGGTTGGAACGACAGACCGGTCCCAGCCGATAATTGTGTGGCCTGCCCGGGACAAAGCTTCTGCCAGGGCAGGTGCAACCGTACCGTTCATCCCCGTGACCAGGGCTCTCATATTTTGCCTTTTTAAACTCAATATAAAACATCAACGGATACACTTCATCTGCTGGTTATCTGGGTGTAGCATATATTTTGGTTATTTGGTTCAAATCATTTTTTTAATTAAACCAAAGCTAAAACATTCGCTTCTTTATACAAACAGTATGATTTTATACCAGATACTCAAACACTCCCATAAAAACCGATCATCAATAGCATATTTAGCAGATGCCGGGGCGCCGGACCCAGCACAGAAACGCTGCAAACTCCGGGAAATTGTGTAAACGTTGACCTTGGTTCCCGGCAGGTTATTGTATAAATTAATGACGTTATAACGCTTGTCTGCCTTCTTATTGGCCCGTCTTTTGTAAAATATATAAATTGTTTTCATCAACCCAGTGAATATTATTTGGGTTTTCAAAATAGTCCCGCAAGTTATCATGAAATTGATTCAGGGCTGTTTTAAATTCGTTCCGGGAGTAAAGATCAAAAGTGGAGTAATGATGGTTTCTCACCTGATTGATAAGTCTCTCCAGGTTGCTTTGCCGGTTAAACTTGAATGTTTGTGTTTTTTGTAATTTCAAGCCTGGGATTTCTGTTATTGCCTTTTCAAACTCATCATCTTCATAAAGCCGTGTTTCCTTTGAAGCGAACAAGGGAAAGAACCTTCCCCAAACATTCCGGCTGTTTTGGCTTCTTAGCCGGGTGTAAACAAATAAGTACCCCCCACCCTGAAGGGCCCTGGCACTCTCCTGTAAAAATGCTGATAATATGAAGTGGTGAACAGCATTGAAGGTGAATATGCAGTTGAGCGATTCATCACCAAGCGGAAGACACATTGCAGAAGATCTTATTGTGCCCGCCACCCTGATATTGTGCTTGTTGAAGCGTCGATTGAACTGCTCCAACATTTTTGAACTATAGTCAAAGCCATAAATAAACGAAATCTTATCCCGTAAATGCTGAAAGAGCAATTGTGTATATCTTCCTGTGCCGCAACCGATGTCCGCCGCCTTAATCCTGGTCAAAGATTTCAATTGACGCACTATACAGGCAATAGGTTCTTCATCCGTTGTTCGCAGACTTTTGTACAGTGGGGCAATTTTTCGAAAGTGCTCGCATTGTTCGTTTTCAACAATCATATTATTCATCAGAGCGACCTAACTTTTAAGTACAAGATGATTTAACCATTGTATTAAATTCATACTCCCGCTGTTAAATTTCTAATTTTATACTATTATTTATGTCCGGCAGGAGATGTATGAAACTGTGGATATATACTGGTTTTCTCGCGGGTGCCGAAACTCAGAATTTTCTTTATTAGAATTGTTTTATGGATGGTTGCGAATTTCCTCATCCATTTTCATCCCATTTCTTAAATGAATTTTAATAGCGGTCCTGAATTCTTCTAAATCAGGTTCCTCTAACATTGGACTATTTTTCTTTTGGTTTTTATGGACATAATCATCGATTAAACCTAAAACCATCCCCCCAATGTTTTAGCTCAAGATAGGCACTTTTCTTTAATATGCATCGTCAATTTTCCCACTTGCCACACTTTGGTAAATCCTTTTTATAAAAAATAATGCAATAATATAAAATACATTTAGGGAAATGTAAATAAACATATTTTTTAGAATGATGTGCGGGTAAAAAAAACAGTTCAGAAATTGAAATGATATCGTCATACTTCCTATCCATTACGGGTTGATCCACTGGAAAATTCCCAAAGACGGTTCCAACTAATCGTCTTCGCATTTGCACAAACGCTACATCAGTAGTATCTTATCCATAATCAGCATGATGGAAAGTGAGCTTCCGGCCGGATGCCGATAATAGTCATGTACGTTTTGGGGTGGATGCGATGCCGGTTGTATCATCCTTGCATAAAAGGCCGTTTTTCTTTATAAGCCTGCTTTGGGCCGCGGGCATCCTGATCAGTTGGTATGCCACACCAATTCTTTCATTTAAAACCCTGCTTATTTCGGCATTTCTGCTTTTGCTCTTGGCCCTGTCACTGTACAAATCCCGCCCGGCCCCCTTT
>CAYWBI010000262.1:0-4524 GCA_964456445.1 uncultured Calditrichaceae bacterium | reverse complement strand
TTCTTCATAGGAAGGCACTAAATCGAAAATGTCGGCCATATTTAGGTTCCGGACAAGGGAAGGAATGGATGACAGGACGTCTTCCGCCGCGGCGCCCGAACGTTTGAACAAGCGGGAAAATTTGGTCCGGAAAAGCGCAAGCTTGAAATTTTTGTTCCAGCCGGTGTAAAAATCCGCGGCAATGCCCCCCAGGTGTGCCAGTTCAATTATCTGCAACATTTCCTTCGGATATTTTTTCTTATATGCCAGGTTGATATTGTATTGGTACTTTATGGCAAGATAAACGGATTGGGGCATGTTCCAGCGTTCGGCCACGATACAGCCGGCTTGGGCATTTGTCAGTTTTAAGTTGTTTTTTTCAACAAAGGGGACCTCAATACAATTGTTGCGGGCCTCATTTATGATCTCCTGATATTCCCCGCGCAAATATCTGAGAAAAATATACATCCCAAGATTTTGCAACAATGCTGCGGTAAAGGCGTCATTTCCACGGGTCATGCCTGCCGCTTCGGTGATAAGCGCAGCGGAAACCCCCGCATAAAGGGACCTTTGGAACAACTTTTTATAATCATCCGAATGGTCTTTGGGAAAAATATCCAGGATGGACAGGGTTAAGGCAATGTCACGGATAGCTTTTAAACCAAGGATGGAAACCGCCTGGTTCACATTCTTTATGGGCGTTTGAAAACTGTAATAGTCCGAGTTGACCATTTTTAATATACGGACGGAAAGCGAGGCGTCGGAAGAAATTATATCCGCTATTTTATTTAGGGAAACGTCCGGGTCATTTGCCACCTGAAACAGGTGCAAAATGACATGGGGCAACGCGGGAAAATCCTCTGCATTTTCAATTATTTGTAAGATGTCGCTCATTTTTGTTTCATATCCAATTAGTTGAATTTCCTTAATTCTTGTATTAGATAGTAATCGGACTATGCATTGCTTACTTTATATTTGGTTGAGGATGGTAAAAGTTTGCCACAAGATTTAATTTGATGAATAACGGTTTGGAAAAAATAAGTTGAATGATTTTATTATTATTTTGCCCTGGCAAGTTGTTCTCTATTTTCTAAAAATTAATCAAAAATACAAAAAATATTTTAATTGAAATAGAGATATAATTTTTTTTCAGTGGATTGGTTTGTACTTTTATTCAAAATTATACCTTATAAGCCGAGTGACAGCTTGAACAAAAAACCTCTACTACATCACAGCAGATCAATATTTATATTTTTCCTGGTTCACTTTATCCCCAAAAAAGTTTTGCCCTTTTAGAAAATTTAACCACAGAAAACGGCCTTTCCAACAATACGGTATGGTCACTTTGCCAAGATAGTAAGGGTTTTATTTGGATTGGCACGGAAAACGGTTTAAACCGCTATGATGGGTATTCCTTTAAAAAATACTTCTTTGACCCGACAGATTCTACATCTATAAGCAACAATTATGTTTGGTCTATTATAGAAGACAGCCGTGGTGATTTATGGATAGGGACGGTTGACGGTCTGAATAAATATGACCGGATACACGATTCTTTTACCAGCTATAAGCATAATCCTCATAATCCTGAAAGTTTAAGCGGAAGCTATGTGCGGGTGGTTTATGAAGACCATGAAGGCTATCTTTGGGTTGGGACAACTACTGGCCTAAACCGCTTTAAAAGTGGCACACGGGTATTTAGACGTTATCTCCAGAATACAAGTGGCGATATAATGAATGAAAACTATATCATTGATGTTTTTGAAGACAGCCGGAAAACCCTTTGGATTGGTACTGCAAAAGGACTTTTTATATACAATAAAGAAAAAGACCGGCTTGAACGTGTTAGGGAATGGGACGCCCTGTTTCCAAAGTCAATGGCGGCAGTTTCTATTTATGAAGATAAAACAAGGACATTATGGTTTGGGACATGGGCTTGGGGAATGTTAAAAAAAGCAATCGGTGGCAAATTAGAAAGGGTAGCCAAATTAGGCGGGGAAACCATTACAAGTACGGTAAGATCATTTTATGACAATGGCGATGGTAATTTTTGGATTGGTTCAGGTGAGGGCTTATTAAGGTATGATCGTCAGAAAAAAAGCATTCAGGTTTTTGATGAAAACAATGGGATGGTGAGTAAATATGTTACCTCGATCATGTTTGACCGATCTGGTATTGTATGGGCAGGTACACGATATGGCGGCGTTTGTAAATATAATCCACATAAACAACGTTTTGTTTATTACCCGTTAAACGATAAAAAAAAAGGGAAACAATAGCAATCACATCTTATCAATTTTAGAAGATAAAAGAAGTAACATTTGGATTAGCGCTTCTTCAACTGTATTTAAGCTAAACAAAATACATGAGAATGTTACTGAGTATTCTATTAACAAACCTGATTTTATAAACGGTAGTTGGGCAGAGGATATTTACCAAGATAAGAAAGGGGGGATATGGGTTGGTGTAGAGGGGCTACTGAGTTATAATGAACAGGATGATAAATTTATACAATTTATGCCACCCAAAGAAATACCAAGATCCTTTTTTAATATTTATGATATGCAAGAGGATCATAACGGGACTTTTTGGGCAGGTGCCGATGGTTCTGGCTTGCTTGTTTTTGACCGTAAGGCTGGAAAATTTATCCGGCAATACAAACATAAAAAAGGCGACCCGAACAGCTTGAGCCATGATAAAATAAAAGCCCTGTTTATGGATTCGGAAAATGGTTTATGGATTGGTACCATGGGCGGAGGCCTTAATTTGTACAATCGGGAGAAAGACAATTTTATTCACTATAAATTTAACCCCCAGGATAGAAACCGCCTGAACGATGACCATGTTACGGCTATTCATGAGCAACCTGCGGGTATTTTATGGATTGGTACCATGGGCGGCTTGAACCGCTTAGACAAAGCGACTAATAACTTCAGGCATTTTACAATCAGGGAAGGGTTGCCTAGCAATTATATTTATGCCATTACCAACGATGATTCCGGCCATCTTTGGGTAAGCAGTGACAACGGACTTAGCAGAATTGATTTGAAAACATATAAAATTAAAAACTATAATAAATCGGATGGTTTGCCGGCCAACACCTGTAATGAACATGTAAGTTTTAAAAGTAAAAGCGGAGAACTTTATTTTGCCAGCAATAATGTGGCCTTTAGCTTTCACCCGGATAGTTTAAAGGATGACCTGTGTATCCCGCCAGTTGTAATTACTAATTTCAAGATTAAGAATGAACCTGTTTCTCTTGATTCTGTAATCACAGAAAAAAGCTCTCTTCTATTGACACATGATCAAAATGTAGTTTCCTTCGAATTTGCCGCGCTTGATTACACTGCACCGCACAAGAACCAATACAGTTACAAAATGCAGGGCTTTGATGAAAGCTGGCAGCAAAACGGAAACAAACGTTTTGCAAATTATACAAATCTTGATCCTGGGAATTATATTTTTAGAGTAAAAGCCAGCAATCATGACGGTATCTGGAATGAAGAGGGGACTTCTATAAATATTATAATTCTTCCCCCTTGGTGGCGTACAATTTGGGCTTATGTCTTCTACTTTATTATTACGGTCTTTTTATTGTTCACATGGCGAAAGTTTGACAAAAGACAAAACCGTATAAAACTAAAACTTGAAATGCAACGCTTCGAGGTCGAAAAGTTGCGAGAAACAGATCAAATAAAAACGCGTTTTTTTGCAAATATTTCGCATGAATTCAGAACGCCTTTAATGCTTATTAAAGGCCCGGTGAAAAAAATACTCAAGGAAACAAAAAATGAAACTACGCGCAAAGTACTCTCCAGCGTAAACCGTAATGCCAACGTTTTGGCGGAACTCATTGATCAATTGCTTGATCTGGCCAAGCTGGACGCGGGTGCAATGGGATTTAAAGCACATGAAGAAGATAGTGGCCCGTTATTAAAAGGGTTAACCTATTCTTTTTTGTCTGCTGCACAATTAAAAAGTATTGAGCTTGACGTTAAGACCCTAAATAAGCATAATTTTCATACTCAACAATATACATTTTTTGATTGGGATATTTTTCTTTATTTGGATGATCGACAATATCTAATAAAACACCGCTAAAATAGGGCACGGTTTTACGGATTGCAATTCTTAACGGTTTGCTTTTAGTTGCCAGGTCAAATCAAACCACCTTTACCTCAAAAAGATAAAAATTTTAGCCCCGATAGAGTTTATAAAACCCATCCGTTTTTCGGCATAAGAATAGTGTGATGTAACTCTATTCCAAACAGAACCGCCGGCCCGATCCGGGGCGGGAAATCTTTCCAGCCCCGGGCAAAAGGTTTTGCCGCTAAGGCACGAAAAAAATTGATAATTGATAATTGAGAATTGAGAATTGAGAATTATCCCCACGTATTTCCTTTTATCTTGTTCTTACTTCCTACCTGTCTGCGTGCGGCCCGCCCGCACAGGCAGGCTTCCTACTTCCTGTTTTGGTTTTCCTTTTATCTAAAAGCTTTGGTCTTAATCTAAAATTACCACATCCCCTCAAGAATAGTAATTAGT
>CAYWBI010000261.1:0-4589 GCA_964456445.1 uncultured Calditrichaceae bacterium | reverse complement strand
CCGCCCGATATGCTTCAATTTGTACGCCGCTGATCGTGCCTGTTGTACGCGAGCCATGACGTGCTGTAGAATATCCTCCACTAAAGTAAGGGTTTCCGCCGCCCGGTGAAGGTTCATCATAACTGGGTACGGCACGGACCCCTTGCCTGGCGATTAAACTGCCCAGGCTGTTGTGCCCGCGCAAAAGCCCGGAAAAATTTATGGGAACGCTTCGGGCCAGGGCGCGGATACTGCTTTTGTCGGCATAAACGGGCGCATTCAGGGTGTTGTCGGATTGGGCAAGATCGGAGGCCGAAAGCAGATATCCCAGCTCCAGCCGGTGAATGGCATGGCCGTGTCCGTGGATGTCCACGTAAAAACCCTTGCCAAAACGCGCCGTTACGGAGTCTTCGGCCTGGTCGATAAATCCATGGTATTCCTGCCAGGCCTGCTCAGCATAAACGTTGCCCTGGGCTGCCTCGCCAAGACCGCGGTTAGGGTCCAATTTGGTGCGTTTTAGGTAGGAAACGACTACATGCGGATAGACACCGCTGTAATCAAATATGGCACGCCGCAGCGCCATGGCCGTTTCAATGGTAAAATCGTCCGTGACGGTTGTGCCATACGTGCGGTCGGGAATTTCAGAAGGGGTAAGCCCGCCGCCGTGGGGCGCTGAAATAATCAGTGGAACGGTACCGGGGAAATATGCGACATAGTGTTTGCGACCGTAATAAACAGAATCCCCAATGCTCTGACCGCAAATAATCGATAACGGCAAAATAATAAAGAAGCAGAACAAAATTGCGCGAAGGCTGTTTGGGTTAGACATACGGTTTCCCCTCTCGTAAAAAATATTGGGTTTGTTTTGCAAGATACGAAAATTTGTCGCTAGGGGTTATAGAATAATATCCACTTTAGAAATTATTTATTGATGGTATTTGCAATTAGTGCGTTCTGCCGATTTTAAAAAAGTGTGGAGTTGTGTACCTGACCATAAACTCCGATCGAATATATTCCGGGCATTGCTTAAAGCGCCGGCGGTGTTGTCAGATGATCATTAGGCAAGGGGCCTGTTCAGGAAGATGTTAGGATTGTGCGTGGAAATGGAACATCCAGGCAAGGGCAAATCCTGAAAAAATCTTACCTAAGCACAACATGGTTATCCTATAGCGGATTTTTGTGGTTATGTCCTTAATTTTGTGTAAAAAAGTAAAAACTTGATCTTTTCACAAAACGTTTATGATGTCTTGCATCCGACAATCCCAGGCGATATCTTAAAATTAAAGCAGGCATTGGCTATTTTCACTTTTGCCTATTTGCCGACATCTTATAAAACATAACTCAATACCCCAAACAAACGGAGCGTAAAATGAAAGATATTGCTTTAATAACTTTTCATGGAATGGGGAAAGTTGAACCCACATATTTTAAGGGTTTGCAAAAGGGATTAAAGAAAAGCATGGGCCCGGAATGGGACCGTGTTTCGTTTCAAAATGTGCAATACGCCCCTATCCTACAGGGCGCACAGGAAAAATTATGGAAGGACATCATCAGCGACCCCAACAATGATGTTGATTCAACCCGTTTGCGCCAGTTCTTTCTTTACGGATTTGGCGACGCCGGGTCCCTGGAGTACAGCGCCCATAGTAATAAAATAAAATATATCGAGGTGGAAAAAGAAATACAGCGCGCTTTGGGCGAGGCCTTTACAGAACTGGGTCGGGACAAAAACAAACCCGTGGTTATAATTGCCCATTCGCTTGGTTGCCAGGTGATATCAAACTATCTCTGGGATGCTCAAAGCGACAATTATATTTTTAAAAGCCCAACGGTAATGGATGACGGGAAATCTGAATTTTTATGTTTAAAATCGTTGCAAAACCTGGTGACCATAGGTTGTAATATTCCTTTGTTTATTGGCGGTATCAGTGATCGCAGGTGTTTTTCCAAACCCAACGCGCAATTTCGATGGGACAACTATTATGATCCCGATGATATTCTGGGCTGGCCGTTAAAACAACTGGGCACATCCTTTAACATGGTAAATGATCATGCCATTAATGCCGGTGGGATTTTTACCTCGTGGAATGCTTTTAGCCACACGCGTTACTGGTCGGATGATGATGTGATCGGGGCAGTGGCAAATATACTTCAAGCACACATCTCATAACCGGGGCAGGAATAAATAATATTTTCTTATCGATATTAAAACGGAAAAGAATTATGCAAATTTTACTGTTTTCACGTCGAATATTCTTATTTCCCTTTCTGCTTTTATATGCTGTCTTATTATCCGCTAACACCTTCGCGCAGAATAAAAATCTGTCATCGTCCGCACAGGATACTCTTGTCCAAACCGCCCGTGAAATTATGGCCGCGGCCCGCTATTGTACCCTAATAACCGTCGATTCGAGCGGCCAGCCACAGGCACGGATCATGGACCCGTTTTTACCGGATGATAAAATGATTGTATGGTTTGGGACAAATTCCAAAAGCCGGAAGGTACGCCAAATAAGAAACGATACCAGGGTAACGTTGTTTTATTTTGACAAACCCGGGCTGGGATATGTGAGCATTGTCGGAAGGGCAACACTGATCAATGATCCGGCCGCCAAAAAACATTATTGGAAAGAGCAATGGAAAAGTTTTTATCCCAACCGCGATATGGATTATCTGTTGATATCGGTTGTCCCGCAAAAGATGGAAATCGTCAGTATCAAACATCATATTGTCAGCAAGCAAAAGAGCTGGGCAGTGCCAACTGTATTTTTAAACCATGACACAGCTGGAAAATAAAAAGTTTAAGCTTGATAGTTCCGACAAAAGTCCTGAAAAAATCTTTTACTTGTTTCTTACATAGATCAATTTAAATCGGCCCTTTGGGCTTTCGCGTTGTTCAATTTCAAATTTTTTAATGGATTTGATCAAGGGTGTCAGCTTTTGGAAACCATAATTTCTGGAATCGAAATTTGTTTGTTTTTTCTGAAGAAGGTTACCGACGTCGCCGAGATATGCCCAGCCATCATCATCGGCCAAATCCGATATGGTCGATGCGATCAGTTTTACAACTTTCGGTGTAATTTTATCCACATTGCTTTTTAGCGATGGTTTGTTTTTACTGGGCTCCGATCCATTCTCCTCCGTCTGGTTCTTAAGGATTTCAATATAGATAAATTTGTCGCAGGCAACGATAAATGGTTCCGGTGTTTTTTTCTCCCCAATTCCAAACACAGTCATCCCGGCTTCACGTAACCGTGTGGCCAACCGGGTGAAATCACTGTCGCTCGATACCAGGCAAAAGCCATTGACCTTATCAGAGTAAAGAATGTCCATGGCGTCGATGATCATTGCCGAATCGGTGGCGTTTTTACCCGTGGTATAGCCATATTGTTGAATGGGTGTGATGGCATTTTCAAGAAGAATATTCTTCCATTTTGAAAGATTCGGTTTTGTCCAGTCGCCATAAATTCTTTTTATGGTCGGATTGCCATATTTGGCAATTTCTTCCATCATCTCTTTTACGTGCGCCGATGGGATGTTATCGCCATCGATTAATACAGCGAGTTTTAAATCCATGGTTTTTCCTATGCTTGAAGTAACTGACTGCTTTGCAGAATATTCAGAAAATTTAATGAAATTTTATTCAAAATTGAATATGTCTAAAAAACAATAAGGGTGCATCTTTAGCTATGTGGCCTTTTTGACGGGTCTTCTTTATGATATTTAAGCTGAACCCCTTTTAAAAAATTTCGCAGTATTTGATCCTGACATTCCCTGTAATGTTTGTTGTCCGGCTTTCGGAAAAAAGCGCTGAGTTCGTGTTTGCTTATATTGAAATTGGCCAGCTGCATAATGGCCAGTACATCATCGGCCTGTAAATTTAATGCAATCTTCAATTTTCTGAAAATAATGTTGTTGGTAAGCCGTGTTTCCGGTTTTGGTTGTGGCCCTTCTTTTTTACCGCGTCTGTCGATGATCCAGCCATTAAGGAAAATGGCGAGTTGTTTATCGGAACATTTTTGAAACGCAGGATTATCCTCTTTTTTTAGCCAGTCGCTAATCAATGCACGGGATACCGGAAAACCGGCGAGCCCAAAAATTGTTATCATCTTTGAATCGCTAAAATTAAAGGTATAGCGGATCCGGCGTAAAATATCATTGTTTGTCACGGCTATGTCCTATGTTTAATATGGTCAATTTGGCCTGGATTTCATCCGGGTTCTTAAGCGCTCTTATTGCTATATGTTAAAATTACTATGTAATCGCTTCACAGACAAGCCCCAAGGAAATAGGGGATTGGGCTAAAATGGGCAAGCGGGTGTGTTGATACATCATTGCTGCTGCTGGTGGAAGGTTACTGTTTGGGCCGGGGAGAAGGAAAGGGGCCGTGCATTATACAGATACTGGGTGGTGACCGCGATCCAAACTCCGACTAACTCAGCCGGAGTTCGGCTATACGTGTGGAATTCGTTGCTTTATGGTATTACATGGACAATTCTTTGTACAAATTTATGGCTCTACTGGGTTTTGTGTGGAAATAGAATACGCCTTTTAGTGAACATGAATGCTTCCCGATTGAAAATGAGCGAAATCCACTGGAATGGCCTCCG